>JAPPII010000061.1:166-154583 GCA_028820845.1 Candidatus Poribacteria bacterium | reverse complement strand
ATTAGCAATTAGCAATTAGCAATTAGCAATTAGCAATTAGCAATTAGCAATTAGCAATTAGCCAATCACCATTTAAGGAGTAGATATGCGAGATTTTAGAAATTTGCAAATATGGAGCAGATCTCATGGATTAACTTTGCGAATATACGAGTTAGCACTCCAATTTCCTCGCGAAGAGATGTATGGACTGACAAGCCAAATCCGACGTGCTTGTGCTTCAATCCCAACAAACATCGCCGAAGGCTGCGGAAGAGAAACTCCAGCAGACTTCGCGCGCTTCCTTCAGATAGCAGTAGGTTCGGCAAGTGAAACAGAATATCTCATCTTGCTTGCGCGTGACCTCAAATACCTTAATGACAATCAATACCTTGAACTCATGGACGAAATCGTCAGCATAAAGAAAATGCTAATCGCTTTCTCGAAAAATATCAGAACCAGCCACTAACCGCTATTCGCTATCTGCTATTCGCTATCTGCTATTCGCTATCTGCTATCTGCTATTCGCTATCTGCTATTCGCTATTCGCCATTAAAAAACTTGCATTTTTTTTTTCTTTATAGTATACTTATATATCGAACAATGTCCTTAAATTCGATTCCGTATAGCGACGTGTATCATTTTTTTTCTTGACAACGTTTAAATTTATGGTAAATTTACCAAAAATAAGTTTTTTTCTTGACAAAAGAAAGCAACTTTTGTATAATTTCCAAAAAACCGGTATTTTTACCTTTACAGAGTTTACAATTTTTGTTAAACTCTAAGGTACTCGTTTAGATATTGACTTTCGGGCGAAGTGTACGGCATTCCAATGGTATTTCGGTCAATAACAAGCCGTTCTCGCGAAATTCTATTCTCAACGTGTCGGTTCGTTCTTTGCGGTTTTCGCAGGGAACAACAACGAAATAGCCCTACGTTACTCGACTTAACGAGAATACAACCGTAGGCTTCCAACATCACTGTTGAATTGTACAATCAACAACGATACCGAAGCTAACTTTCCCTCGGGTGCATTCTTGCAAACATATAGGGGAAGCACCGAAAGTTTTTAGCACACCCGATTTCAACGGGTGTATTTTGATAACTTAAATTTAAGGAGTTAACTCTAATGACAAAATTGTTTAGAACCTTCGCATTATTATTGGCGGCTTTGCTGACTGTTTCTATGCTCGCCGGCTGTGGTGGCGATGACGACGATGGCGGCGACGAAGCCGCACCAGCCAACTTCGTCAGTGCAGCACCGCCAAGTGGTTCAGAGATTGCCGCTAATGCAAGCATTACCCTGACCTTTGACAACGCACCCGCCGATGTTACATCGAGTGCCGGTGTCGCTACAGCTGCTGGTAAAAATGTGACTGTCGCCGGTCCCTTCACCCCAGGTCCTTTGAGTCTGACGATTACCTGGGCAGACGGCACCCAGACACTCACCTACACTGTTACCGCGCCTGACACAACCGCACCGACTGTTACGGGTGGAACTGTCAGCGACGGTGACAAAGATGTCGATCCCGAAGCGATCAACAGCGATGCTAAGATCGAAATCACTTTCAGTGAAGAAGTAACTGGAAACATTGCCCTTCAAACCGAAGCCGGTGATGATGTCGGTTGGCTCGGATCCGTCGATGGTACCACAGGTACACTCGAACTCGTCAAAGGTAAAGAGATTGGCAACGAAACCACCTACGTTATCGCAGGTAAAGTCTCTGATGCCGCAGGCAATTCGCTTGACGTTAGCGTCACCTTTGTAACCAAGGGTAAAGAGTAAATTTGCGGCTATTTCGACACTAAGGGCAGCGTATTTTCGGATACGTTGCCTTTTTTTGTGATTGGCTATTGGCTGCCAACAACCATTTTTTTAATGACACAATTTCTGCATTAATGCTATAATCAATGGCAGATGGCTGTTAGCGGTTAGCCATTAGCCATAAACCATCAGCCATTAGCCAAAAATTTTTTGAACGGTTTTTCAAAAGGCGTTGTCTAATCCTATTGAGAACACTTAAGGAGAAAAGTTCGGTGGAAAGAACTGAAGCCTTGCTCATAGCCGACCTATGCAAAGGCGATGAGACTGCGTTAGCACCTCTCATAGAAAAGTACAAACGCATAGTGTATCGACTCGCAATGCAGATTACCAAAAATCACGCAGATGCCGAGGATGTCATGCAAGAAACTTTTCTGAAGGTCTATCGCGGAATTCACACTTTCCGGAAGGATGCTGCTTTTGAAACGTGGGTCTACCGGATCACTGTGAACGAAGCACTCAATTTCGTCAAACGCAAGGAACGCCGACAGGAACGCTCCATTGAGACGATAGCAGAGGCGGAATTTGAGGCGGAGCTGCGGTATCGCGCAACCCATGCAAACGACCCGCACACACACGCCGAAAAATCCGAACTCCGACGCTACGTCACTGAAGCCGTCAACAGCCTGTCCCTGAAACACCGCACCGTCGTCATCCTTCATGAATTTGAAGGATTGACACACGCCGAGATCGCTTCAATTCTTAACTGCTCCGAAGGAACAGTCCGTTCCCGCTTGCACTACGCACGCAAAAAACTCCGAACTTTGCTCAAACCCTATGTAGATGCCGGTGCAATTTAGCTGCCAGCTTAAATGATTATCGCCGGTAACGATCTATCGTTCTAAGCGCGTGAAAGCCGCAATGTCGTGGAGAATACCCATGAGCTTCAAGTGCCAGAAAACACAACGCCTTTTATCAGACTACATCGATGCAACACTCTCCGAACGTCAGATGAGAGATGTCGCTGAACATCTTGATACCTGTCGGACCTGTAAACGAGAAGCTATCGACCTGAAAAAGACGTGTCATCTCCTCGAAAATTTCTACGTTGAACCCGAAGCGTCCGATGCCTATTATACAGCGTTCACAAAAACGCTTCGGCAACGCATCGAACAAAATGCGCCTACCGCACTCCACCAACGCGTCTACGAGACCAGCACCCGGCTGATTTGGCAGCTTACGGCGCGAGTCCGCCGATACATCGACCGCTGCCTCCCGACCGGACACATCTCTGTCCGACAAAAGATGCTGCCTTATTACACGCTCGTCGCAGCGATGATGGCACTTCTTGTCGCACCTTTCGCCTTAAAACTCGGCACGTCCGGTAACAACAGTGAACATCCACTGCAACGTTTATATACGGTGGCAAAAGCACAACTGTTTTCCACGTCAACATCCGTTTCGCGGCAGCCCGTTGCGACACTTGCCATTCAGCAGGACACGGCTGCAGCGCAACCCGCTGAGATACGGCGAAACGTCAGTAGAAACCGAACAACTGAAACACCGATGGTGGATTCCAACTCGGATGTCTGGCAATTTACCGATGAACCGATGGCAGAAGGTTATATCCTAACAACACTTCGTAAAAACAATAAACGGACACCTCCGAGCGTCGCCTTGGATATCGATTCAGAACTGCTAACCTACGCAGAACTGCCGAGCCAAGCGGCATCGCGGGAATATCCGACAGCACGAGAGGTTCTCACTGATGGGAGGTATACCTTCCTGCTACTACAAGGTATCCGTTCAGGACAGCAGGCACTTCAACAATATCAACGCAAATGGAGCCAAATCGACGGGTTCTCCAGGAAATTGTTGGATGTACCGCTCGAAACCCTCTCTATTACAGAAGTTTACGATTCAATAGAATTATAGTAGATAGTATTGTACCGCAAACTGTATGAAGATTAAGAATTTAAATCGGTAAATCTTCCGGATGCCCCAACTTGTTGGGGACGTGCCCCAGGGAAATACTCCCGAACAAGTTCGGGCATCCCAGATTATTTAACCTAATCTCGTAATCCTGCTTTACAGCAGGCAACGTAAACAAGGAGAACACGAATGAACCCGAGGATTTTGGGAATTATCGGCGGTCTCGCCTTGATAATCGCACTCCTCTCCCCTCTAATGATGGGGAGCTCCAAAAAGGTCGAGCAGCTTTACCAATCCGCTGAAGATTTACGCGGACAAGCTGACTACGAAGGTGCGATTGAAAAGTATGCCGAGGCACTCGTCGAATCAACAAAACGAGGTGTGAAAACCGAAGTTATTGACAAGGACTTCACAACCCTCGCTAACTATAAGATCGCTGTGAGTTATTCGAGACTCGCCGAACAGTCGGGCGATGTCAACTACTATGACAGCGCGATTGAGTACATCGAAAAGGTCGCCCCCACTGCAACAATCCCTAAACACCAAGAGGGATTAACCTATCTCTGGGGACACATCCTTTACCGTACCGAGCAGTTTGAATTGGCAGAACCGAAGTTCATGCAGCTCATCGAGAACTTCCCGAACAGCCTCTTCGTTGAGAACGCATGGTATGCTATCGGGCAGCTGAACTTCAAATTACAGAACTATGAAGACTCCCGACAAGCCTTCAAAGCTGTTCTTGACGGTTTCCCGAATTCAGACTTCAAAGATGACGCACAACACCTCATCGCACAGTCATTCCTGAATGAGTCGAACTATGAGCAAGCCTATCAGGAATTCGACAAAATCGCGACGGAGGAATTCAAAAACTATCCCGACCTGCAAGCCGAAGCGATGTATAAAGCCGCTTATAGTTTGAATCAACTCGGTAGAGATGATGAAGCTATCGGTAGATACACCAACTTCATTACGCAGTTCCCGGAAAGCCAATACGTCACAGCAGCATACTTCGACCAAGGCGCAATTTACGCCCGTCAGAAGGACTATGACAACGCTCGCGTCAACTATGAGTTGGCACTCCAAAATACCGCCGACCGGATGCTACAGGCAGAAATCCAGTCCGCTATCGGACGTACATACTTCGATCAAGGCGACTATGAAAACGCTATCGTTTCATACACCACGCTTCTCGAAGAATACCCCGAAAGCGACTATATCGCCGAAGCAAAACTCGGTATCGCTGATAGCTACTTCCGCTTATCGAATTGGAGTCAAGCGACTGTGGCTTACGAACGCGTCATCAATGAACACCAAGAAGCCACCGACTTCGTTCCCTATTGCTCCTACCAGATTGCTGAGGCATATTACAAACTCGGCACTGAACAGAGAAATGCCGGGGATACCGAAGCCGGAATGGCGACGCTTGAACTCTCACTGCAGTGGTATCAGAAAACGATTGACAATTTCCCGCAAGATCCTGTCGCCCCTCACGCACTCTACGGTGCAATCTGGGCTTTGAACGATCTTGGTCGTAAAGAAGAGTTAGAAACCATGGCACGCGAGTTTATCGACAAGAATAAGAACGATAATGAGTTCGATATCCTTGCCGCTGAGGTTCAACTCCGATTTGCTGACATCAAACGGACAGAGTTCAAACAGTACGTTGAAGCCGCTGAAGAATACGCAAAACTCTGGGATTACCGTCCACTTCCGAAGTTCCATCTCGTCAAACTGATGGGTAAGTTCTTTGAAGGACGTTCCTATTACGAAGCCGCCAAACCTGAAGGCTATCAGGAAGGCGATGCAGGTGCTGACTTCAATACAGAATACCTCCAGAAGTCCGTCTCGGCATATCGAGAAGCGGTTGGCATGTTTAATGACGAAGCCTTCCTCCCTGGTGTTGCTGAGGAACGTTATGACGACTTCGGCGAGCGTGTCGCGCAAGTGGAAGCCTGTATCATGAACGAAGCCCTTTCACACGAAATGCTGGGTGACTGGGGACAGGCACGCGATCGCTATGCCTCTATTCCGGAAACCAGTGAATACTACGAACGCGCACTTCTCCTCGTCGCGAACAGCCACGTCAAGCAGGGCAATCAAGATGACGCAATTGACTATTACAATAGCATCTTGGATAAACTTGCCGATGCTGACAATAGGTCGTTGGCAGAGATCAAACTTGCTGACCTGCTCCGCGCAGAAAAGCGGTTTGAAGAAGCTGCTGTCCAATATCAAGCCGTCGTTGACGGGAACCCTTCGGGTGAATACGCAGACGATGCGCTCTATCTCGTGGGGCTTTGTTACTACCAAGCCGCCACTGATAACCCGGATCTCTTGGCTTCCTCTGAAGCCGCATTCCAACGTGTGCTTTCAGACTACGCCGATAGCCCGAACGCTGTTGAAGCCTATTACGGTCTGGCACTCGCCTATCGTGACGCGGCGCAAAAACAGAACGATACAGAAAAATGGGCACTCATCCTTCAGATCGCTGACGAAGCCAACAGCAAATATGCCGAAAGTGACAATGAGCTTGTTCTCAAGACACTTGGACATATCGATCTGATTAAAGCCACTGCTGTTGAAAGCAGTAGCGAAGAAGTTGATGTCGATGCGTTGGTAATGTCCCTGTCACGGATCGTGAACAACACTGGTGCACCTGAAGAGGCACGCAGTCGTTCGCAGCTGAAAATTGGACATACCTACTATTCTGCCAAACGTTATGATGAAGGATTGGCAGCATATCTCGACTTCGTCCAAAAGTTCCCGAACAGCGAATTGGCACCCAACGCACAGTATCAAGCGGCAGTCTGCCATTATCAAATTGCACAAGCCGCTACGGATGCTGGCAGCAAGCAGCTGAGCCTTCAGAATACTGTCGCCGCCGCTGAAAAAGTCGCAACCTTGACAGATGACGCTGACAACCTCATCAGTGCTAATTACACTGCAGGTTTGGCGAAACTCGGTCTCGAAGACAACAGAGGCGCAGCGGACGCATTCAAAGCCGTCACGGCATTAGAAGGACAGACGGAGGACGAAGCACGGAAGACTCTCATCTTCCAAGCACATTCACGTCTCGCTGAACTCAACGCCACGCTCGGCGACCACGCCGCCTCGGTGCAAGAGTATCAGTATATTATTGAAAACACGGAAGATCCGGATATGAAGGGACGCTCCTACTTCGCTATGGCATTCGCGCAAGACGAGCAACTCAAAACTTATTCGGAAGCCTTGATGAGCTACCAAAACGCCATTGAATTGGTCGAGGACCCGCTCGTCAAAGCGCAATCCTACTATCGCATAGGCTTGATTTATCAAGACCAACTCAAGCAGCTCGACAGAGCACTGGAAACCTTCCAGACTTTGATCGGTGAATACAGCGGTTCGGATAACGCGAACGTCGCCTCAATGGTTGCTGACGCTGGTATCCGTCGCTCCACCCTCTACGTCGAACTCGGTCGTTTAGATGAAGCCATTGCCGAAGCCGTTGAGGCACGCGACAGGACTATGGCGAATCCGCAGGCAACCGTGGCTGAGAAAGCCGCCGCACAATACAATATTGGATTCCTCTATTCCGACAAAGCGCGTTCCCTCTTCTCAACGGAAGCAGGGACAGACCTACAACCCTACATTGATGCAAGTCGACAAGCCGCCGGTTCCTTCTTTGAAGTGACATCCATCGCTGCACCGGTCGAAAAAGCGGACAAAGATACGGTCATCCCGTATGTTCAGAATTCGCTCTTCCAAGCCGGACAGATTTATTACTCTGTGGGTATCGGTGTGAAACTTCCACAAGACCTGACGAGTGCGCTTACACCGCTGACAACGTTCGTTGGCTACATTGATCAAGGGCTTTTCCCGGCATCCGATGGTCTCAGGAAGAACACAGAGACGGCACTGAATTACCTCGCCGCCTCCAACTTCGAGCTGGGTCGGATGCAGGTCGGTATTGACGGTGAAATGTCTGAAAAAGCGGTGAATTATTTCCTCGCCGCGGGTGATGTCTTCCGCGATATGGTCCGCCGGTATCCGAGCGCGAACGATGCCGCCTTCTGGCAGTATCACGTCGGTGAATCTTACTACGCTGCCCAACAATTCGAGAAAGCCATCGAAGAATACGAGAAAGTCCGCACTGTGAACAAGACGCACAAAAGCGCGGCGGAATCGTTGTATGCTATCTCGACCTGTGCGCAGCTCCTGAGTGAAGCCGCCGAAAAGGGTGGCGATGCCGAAGCGAGACAGCGCTGGTACGATCGACTCTTTGAGGCGAACGAAATCCTCGTCGCTGAGTATCCAAACAGTCAGTATACTGCTGACGCGCTCATTAACATCGGCAATAAGTACTACAACGCCGGTTCTGAGCAAGGTATTGAAGAAGCCGAACGTATTAGCTTCTATCAGATGGCGATCGAGAACTATCAGAAAGCAGTCGATACACCCGGCATCGGGAACGAATCAAAATCGACGGCACTCAATTATCTCAACGATACGGCAAACGCTTTGACCTTCTACGAGTATGAGGTCGCAACCGATCTCCTCAACGAAGCAAAACTCACAAGCGGTGACGAGCAGAAACCCGCTATCGAAGGGGCTATCGCTGCCTATAGTAAGATTATTGAGACCTACCCGACGACCAAGTACGCTGACCTTGGCCTCGTCCAGATTGGTGAAGCCTATATGGTATTAGCCGATAGTGACGATGTCTATTTCAACGATGCCTTGGATTACTTCAACCGGTTGTGGGCAAAATATGAGACGACCCCACCTGTCGACACAAAAGTCAATCAGGCACTCACCTACGCAATTAGCCAGATTCAAACGATTCAAAGCTACATGAGAGCGAATAATCTGCAGATTCGTGGTGAAGCTGCCGGTGGCGGCGGTGGTGGTGGTGAGTAATTCCCACACTCACTTACTTTTGCCTCGGTCGCCTGACCGAGGCTTTCCAATAGAGGGTGCCACACGGCATCCTCTATTTTTTGCCAACTCGCCTTAATCTCAATGTTCTCAAATTCCCAAAATCTGTGATTTAGGCAATATCTGAGGAGCCTATCAAAAAGTGTATGACGAATTAATAGCATCCCCGCGCGTGCTACTCGGTCCTGGACCCAGTGAAGCGAACGCGCGGGTACTTAAAGCAATGACGACCCCGATGTTGGGGTATTTAGACGCAGAATTTGTTAAAATAATGGATGACACCGTGGCACTGCTCCGCCGTGTCTTTGGAACCGAAAACAGCCTAACCTTACCGGTCTCTGGAACCGGGACTGCTGGAATGGAAGCCGCGCTCGCAAACCTCATTGAACCCGATGATTCAGTAGTTGTTGGGGTCTGTGGCTACTTCGGTGCCAGGATCGCCGACATCGCCGCACGGTGCGGCGCAAACGTGACAACCGTCGAAGCAGAATGGGGTAAACACATTCCCACCGAAAAGATCGCTAAAGCCGTTGCGAAGGTCTCAAACCCGAAACTGGTTGCACTCGTGCATGGCGAAACCTCCACCGGTATCCTTCAGCCACTAACAGAAGCCGTTGAGATCGCCCATGAAAATGGAGCCCTCTTTCTCGCCGACTGTGTAACTTCCCTCGGTGGACAACCCGTAGACCTCGACATACGCGGTATTGATGTCGCCTATAGCTGCACCCAAAAGTGTCTCGCCTGTCCTCCTGGACTTTCACCGATTAGTTTCAGCGAACGCGCCGTGGAAGTCATTCGGAACCGTAAGACCCCCATCCAGAGTTTTTATCTCGACATGACATTGCTCGAAAATTATTGGCACGCCAAAAAACGCGGCTATCATCACACAGTCTCAATGTCGCTTATCTACGCTTTACGGGAAGGATTACGTGTCATATTAGAAGAGGGTTTAGCAGCTCGCTATGAACGGCATGAACGCAATGCACTCGCACTTCTGGCGGGGGCTGAAGCGATTGGGTTGCAACCCGCCGCTGAGGAAGGTTACCGCGCACCAATGCTAACAACATTACGTATTCCTGACGGTATTGACGATGCAACTATTCGGGGACGGCTCATTACAGACTACGGCATAGAGATCGGGGGTGGTCTCGGAATCTTCGCCGGAAAGGCGTGGAGAGTTGGACTCATGGGCGACTCATCTAACGAGCGGAACGTCATGTTGTTCCTCAATGCCTTGGAGAAATTGCTAATTGAGTTCGGACATAGTGTGAAACTCGGCACTGCCGTTCAAGCCGCCGCACAGGCTTATAGCGATTAGGGCACTGCGCTTTCAGCAATCAGGGCGCTGCGCTTTCAGTATTGTCCCGCAAGTCCACACGCGACTTGCGTAGCAGTCAGTTAAGCCATCTGGCAGTGGTTTCCGATGTTTGCTACTTCCACAAAATCTCTTGGCTGACGACTGAGAGTGGAGCGCAGCGGAACGCCCTGATCGCTGAAAGTGGAGCGCAGCGGAACGCCCTGACGGCTATTCCCACTCAATCGTACTCGGTGGCTTTGAACTAATATCGTAAACGACACGGTTGATGCCTTGTACCTCGTTAATAATACGGTTCGAGATTCTGGCGAGTACATCAGCCGGGATGCGCGCCCAATCCGCTGTCATCGCATCGCTGCTCGTGACAGCCCGCAATGCCACAGCATTCTCGTAGGTCCGCGCGTCTCCCATAACGCCAACACTTTTGACCGGTAGCAGCACCGCCAACGCCTGCCAAATTTCGTCGTACAAGCCTGCTGCTTTAATTTCGGAGATAAAAATAGCATCCGCTGCGCGGAGGACCTCCAACCGATCACAGGTAACCTCACCCAGAATTCGCACAGCGAGTCCAGGACCCGGAAACGGGTGTCGCCCCAAGACATCTGCCGGTACATTCAGTTCCGCACCGACAGCGCGCACCTCATCCTTAAAGAGTTCCCGAAAAGGTTCAAGCAATTCAAACGGCATATCCGTCGGCAATCCACCAACATTGTGATGCGTTTTAATCGTAGCAGACGGACCCTTCACCGAAACGCTTTCTATGACATCTGGGTAGAGCGTGCCTTGTGCGAGGAATCGGAAATCATGCGCCATTTCGAGGACCGCTGATCTGAAGGTCTCAATAAACTGTGCCCCAATCACCTTTCGTTTCTTTTCAGGATCCGTGACCCCCACCAAAGCACTCAGAAACGGATCCACTGCGTCAACAGCAATAAGCGGAATACCAAGTCCTTCACACGTCGCAACAACTTCCGCCACTTCGTTCTTGCGCAGCAGTCCATTGTCCACGAAGACAGGCACGAGTGCATCTCCTATCGCCTTATGGAGAAGCGTTGCAAGCACCATAGAATCAACCCCGCCACTCACAGCACATAGAACGCGTTCATCTCCGACCTGTTTCTGAATTTGTGCCGTTGCGCGGGCAATAAAAGCGCGCATTGTCCATGCGCTGTGACATCCACAGATTTTCCGTGTAAAGTTCTGTAAAATCCTGTCAGCATCCTGCGTATGTTCAACTTCAGGGTGGAATTGTAAACCGTAAAAGGCGCGATCAGAATCCACCATAGCAGCAATTGGCGCATTTTCCGTTTCTCCAATCGTCCGGAATCCAATTGGCGGCGTTCCAATCCGATCTCCGTGGCTCATCCACGCAGAAAATTCGGCAGAAAGACCGTCGAATAGCGGTTCCGATGCGTCAAGAATCCGAAGTGGCGCGTGTCCATATTCTCGTTCGGTCGCGGGTTGAACCTCTCCACCTGTCAGAAGTGCCGCCATGAGCTGCATACCGTAGCAGATACCCAATATCGGAACGCCTAACGCAAAGAGTTTGGCATCGATTTTCGGAGCCTCGGCTTCGTAGACACTCGCCGGACCGCCACTGAGGATAATCCCTTTTGGCGCGATCGCCTTAATTTCCGAGAGCCGTAGGGTGCACGGATGAATTTCGCAGTAGACGTTCTGTTCGCGAATACGGCGAGCAATTAACTGCGTGTACTGCGAACCGAAGTCCAAAATAAGGATGGTCTCTTGCTGTTCTAATGCTATGTTATTTGTGTGACTCATATTTTTTATGGCTTATAGGCTACAATAGTTAATCCGTCCGAACCGGTTCGCGGTCAACAATATCACCTGTTTCCGGCTCAAAGATTACACCGTAATGCCCCGGCGGCGCGAAATCGACATCGCTCCACATCGCCAACCCCGTGTTCGCATCTTGTAGATAGTAACATCCATGATATGGATGCTCTGGTCTATCAATTTGCCTCACATGGTAGCAGTGGTTGTGAAACTGAATTGTACGCCCATAAATGATGATATACCTGTCGCCAAACAGGTTGAGCGCAATCTGATGGATGACATAAGGTTGGTTATGTGGCACAAGTCCTCAGTTTGTTGTGACGATCATATCAATTCTGAGATTCTGTTCCTCTTTGCCCACACCATCTGTAGCAATAGGCTTGGTTTCACCCAAACCGGCGGCAGTCAGGCGTTTGACATCAAGGTTGCCCCGATCAACGAAATAATTTTTCACCGTATCGGCGCGTGCCATACTTAACTTTCGATTCACACTCGCATTCCCCAAGGAACTTGTATGCGCTTCGATTCGGACCGGATAGTCGCGAAAAGGAGACCTCTGCAAGATTTCCGCAAGTAGCGCAAACGTAGGCAGAAAATCCTCTTGGAGGTGGGCACTCCCAAAAGCAAACGCATCCCCTTGAATACGGATGAGTACACTATTCTGCTGTTCGATGACCTCGGAAACCTTAGTAATTCCGCGTGCCGCCTCCACCAAGTCCGACTTGACAGAGGTCACCTGTTGTGTACTGGCGATAGCACGGTCCAAGTAACCGTTGCCTTCCGATGCCGTTTCGATCGCTGTCTGATATTCTTTAGTCGCCAATGCCGATTTTGCCGCTGCGTAAGCAGATTTTGCCAGTCCATAGAGTTTCGCTTCTAATCGCGGCACCTCTGTGTTCTCCTGAGCTGCAATCTTCTCGCCCAGCGTACGGACGGCTCGTTCAGCTTTGGCTATTATCAGATTCAATTCATCCTGTGCGCGCTTTCTGAATTCCACTACCTCCACAGTTGCGACCATCTCATCTGCTATCCGTTGCGCGTGTTGGGCAAATTGATCGGCTTGTTCATAGCGACCCTCTGTCAACGCCTGCGTGGCGCGTTCCAGTTGCGCAGTCGTCTCTTCAAGTTGCTGTGGCGCATGTTGAGCGGCATTAAGAAGTTGCGCCCGCGCAATGATTACTTCAACCTTCGCAACTGAAATCCACGCGCGGGTCTTCGCTTCTGTCTCCCGTTTGCGCCTCTGTTTCGCCAACGCGTAAAGGCTATTTACCGTCGTTTGCGCCTTAGCAAGAGCGTCCTCTGCTTCGGTAAAATCTCCGCGTTCAATGAGGTTAACTATCGAGGCAAGTGCCAACTGGGCTCTTTCATAATCCGCAGTTGTTTCAATCACTGGATAGAAATATAGCGCAGCATTGGTCAGAGACTCTAAATTTGTGAGGGGTAAACGGAGTTCTGCCTGACGCAATGCGGTTTTTAAATCAGCGATTTCGGTCGAAAGTCGTTCCGTGACCTGCTGTTCTTTACCGTGTGAACTCACAGCGCGGGCAAGCTGCTTTTCGGTAATCACCTGCCGGATGCGCGCGATTTCACGTTCATGCTCCTGTGCCTTTATAATTCGCTGATATACCTGTTCACGTATCTCAATAACCTGTTGCCGTGCCCGATGCTGTCTCGCCTTCGCGATAGCAACCTGCGCCACCAATTCCGCCTGATACGCAAACTCAGCACTTTGCGGAATATCGCCTTTTTCTTGGGAGTCGCGTGCGAAACTCAGGAGTTTTACCGCTCTCCCATATTCCTCTGGAACCAGAGGTTCAGCTTCCAATTCGGCTGCGTTCTGAATCGCCTGCTGTGCGTCTTGGAGTTGCGTCGTTAGCATAACCTCATCAATTTCAGGGACAGTGCACCCAAAAACAACAAGGTATAGCAGCAAAAGTAGACATCCGTAGAATTTCATCATAATTTCTCCAACGCCTCAAGTTCCGCTTTTATAGCCTCAAGCCTCTGAAGTGCCTCAGCGACGCGCTGTTCACTAACTGCCAGTTGTTCTTGTGCGTCTCCAACACGCGCCTCTTCGCGAGCAGCAATAGCCGTTTCCGTTGCGATACGGGCATGGAGGTATGCGCGTAGTGCCAATCGATACGCCTGCTCAGCGTCTCCCGCATTCATAGCGTTTCCAGCACTTGTCAGCATTTCTTCAGCAGTCCGGAGGGATGTCCCCGCGGACGTCTCCGCCCCCATCGCGTTGGCAGACGTGAGTGCGATTTGAGCGTTTTCCATAGTCTCCACAGCGAGCTGCTGTACCTGACCACCGCAGCCGGTGAACATCGCCAGAATAAAAAGGCAAACCGTCAATTTTACCATGAATCTATTGTCCTTGTTCCGTAAATAGATAGGGATTAGCCGTCAGGTCGTTCCGCTGCGCTTCACTTTCAGCCATCAGGTCGCTACGCTTTCAGGTGGTCTATGGAAACCAATAATCAACTGCTAATTGCCAATAGTCAACTGCTGACCGCTGAAAGGTTTGCGTAGCAAACCGCCCTGACCGCTGATCGCTATTTAGCAAAAAAGCCCCGCTCAGGTGGTGCGTCAATGCACCTCCCTCAGGCGAGGCTGTTCGTCGTTTGTTCCTGATGCCGGAATATTCGCTAAAATTCAGGACGTTCTGTATAGACACTCACCTTCCGGCGATATTTGTCTTTCCGTTCGAACCATACATATCCATCAATCTTTGAATAGAGCGTATAATCTCTTCCAACACCGACGTTATTGCCGGCGTGAATGTGGGTTCCACGCTGTCGGGCGAGGATGCTCCCTGCAGTGACGTAATTGCCAGAAAACCTTTTGACACCCAGCCGTTTCCCGATACTATCCCGTCCGTTGCGAGTGCTTCCGCCACCTTTTTTATGTGCCATCGGAATCTCCCTCCACCGCGCCAATTGCGGTAATTTTCACGCGTGTAAATGATTGCCGGTGCCCTAACTTCCGTTTATATCCTTTACGCCGTTTCGACTTGAACACAATTATCTTTTTCGCGCGTGCTTGTTGAATCACTTCACCTGTAACTGCGGTATTCTCAAGATACGGCAAACCGGTTTGTAAGTTGCCGTCATCATCAGAAACAGCCAAGACAGATGGAAACGTGACACTGGCACCGACATCAACATTCAGTTTTTCAACATCAATAAGGCTTCCAATTTCGACCCGATGCTGTTTCCCGCCGCTTGCAAAGACTGCATACATTTTTCTATATCACTCCTTTCTGTTTAAAATTATACCCTAAAAACGTGCCGTTGTCAATTCAGATTTTCCGCAAACGTAGGAAATTGGGGTTAGAAACCCTTTCTACAGAAGAATTGAATGCCCCGTTCCTGAAACGCTGACACGGTTCAACCGACACGTTACAGGGTTAGCGTTAATCCAGAAATAGTTCTTTACCCTTGCCCACAAAGATTCGGTAATCTTCGAGGTGGAGGTCAGCATCAGATTCAAGGGTCAGGTTTAATTTCAAGGTGCGTCTGAGTTCCCGCAATTTATTCGCCATTTCGGACTTGATGTGCGAAACGACATAATCATTAGCCATAACGCGTAACTCGGACTGCCGCGTTTGGTGATGCGCTAACTTTATTGCCCGGAGCAGCTGGATAACAACAGTTTCAATTGACAACACCGTGCCGTGCCCATCACAATACGGACAATCTTCCATCAATAAGGTGGCAAGACTCGGTCTCGTGCGTTGGCGGGTCATCTCAACGAGCCCTAAATCCGAGAAGTGCAAGATATTCGTTCGGGCACGATCTTTCCGCAGTGCCTCTTGTAGCAACTTAAAGACCTGCTTTCGGTGTGATGCCTCTTCCATATCAATGAAATCGACAACAATAATCCCTCCTAAATCTCGCAATTGAATTTGGCGGACAACTTCCTCGACAGCCTCAAGATTGGCACTGAGAATCGTGTTATCTGGATCCGACTTCCCAACGAACCTACCCGTGTTGACATCAATCGAGACCATCGCTTCGGTCTGTTGAATGATGATGTGTCCACCACACTTGAGCCAAATCTTCTCACTGAGTGCGTCTTTAAGCGCGCGTTCTACGCCATAGGCATCAAAGAGCGTTGTAGTATCCTCATAGAGCGATACCCTCGGTTCCAAGTCAGGCATAACGGAAGAGACGTAATTCATCACCTGTTTGTAGCCCGTTTTTGAATCAATAAGGAGCTGCTTGACCTCCTTAGTGAGCATATCGCGAACAATTCTATTCGTGAAACTCAGATCTTCGCTGATGAGGTTGGGTGCGGATTTTCGTTTGGCACGGTCACAAGTCTGTTTCCATTGACTAATAAGGTATCGGATTTCAGCTGCGAATTCGTCTTCGCTCAAGCCTTCAGCGGCAGTGCGTATGATAAAACCGCCTTCAACATCGGCTTTAATCGTCTTCGCCATATCCCGTAGCCGATCACGTTCAGCCGGTGACTCAATTCGGCGGGACACGCCAATATTTGAGGAATTCGGCATGTAAACGACATACCGTCCTGGAAGCGTGATGTTACTTGTGACGCGCGCCCCTTTTGTGCCGATAGGTTCTTTACCGACTTGGACAAGAAGCTCCTGCTTCTTAGAGATGAGATCACTTATCAAAAACGGGAACCCACGTCCACCACGAGATTGATTCGGCTGCTTCGCCTTCAAATCAACAACAACAGTGTTCCTGGCGGACCTTCCATTCCCATTTTCGATCTCACCTTCACTGACGCTCTCGTATTTCAGATCAGAAATATGCAGGAAGGCATGTCTATCCAACCCAATATCAACGAAGGCTACCTGCATGCCCGGTAAGACATTTTCAACCCGTCCTTTGTAAAGATTTCCCAATGTTTGCGTCGCAGCTTTCCGTTCAATATAAATCTCCGTCACCACCCCCTCTTCAAGCACCGCACAGCGCGTTTCATACTCATCATCAGAAATAAGTATCTCCTTTTCCATTGTTACCTCCTATCGTACCTGTTTCTAAGAGGCACCGCGCTGCGTCCTACAGTCGCGGTGTTAGCGTCACAACAGGCGTTATTAATTCACCCATCGAAATACCGCCGTGCTGGAATCCTCCTTGAAACTGCCTTTTATACTTATAAAAATCGTTCGGATAGACGAAATAGTAATCGTCTTTTGCGAGAATATAGTCCTTGCTTGCAGTCTCGGCAGGTAGCCGATAATCCTGTGGATTGCGGAGATAGACCGCATTGCCTTCTTCGCACCCTAAGTTTGCCCCGATTTTAAACCGTAGACTGGTCGTCGTCTCGCGATTTCCAAAAGCAGGTGTCGCGCGATTGCAGAAGACCGAACCGTGATCGCTTGTGAGGACGACAGTAGCACCTTGTGCCGCAATGATACGCAAAATGTCAAAAAGCACTGAATGCGAAAACCATGAGTGGGCTAAGGTACGGAACGCTGCCTCGTCAGGGGCAAGCTGCTGCAGGACATCCGATTGTGAACGTTGATGTGTTAAAATATCAATGAAGTTGATAACCAAAGCGGAAAGACTGGTGCGCTTGGTCGCCGCAACCCGTTTCTTATAGGTATTCCCACCGCGAGCATCAAAAATTTTGAAGTATTGGAGCCCCGGTTTCAGCCGAACACCTCTACGCTTGAGATGCGCTTCAAGGAGCTGCCGCTCATAGCGATTCGTGCTCGTGCTTCCATCAGACTCCTCCTGCCAATACTGCGGATAACGTTCTGCGATCTCTACGGGGAACAATCCACTGAACAAGGCGTTACGCGAATACATCGTCGCACTCGGTAGAATCGAAAAACTATATTGGCGATCAATGGAGAAATATGGGTACAGAAGGGGTTCTACCGCTAACCAATGATCTAAGCGGAAGCAATCAACAACAATAAAATAGACGGATTTTCCGTCTTGGAGTTTGGGTATAACGTACCGGTCTAAGACATCTACTGAAAGGGGTGGAGCATCCGAGCTGCCTGTGACCCAGTCGCGATAATGTGCCTCAACGAAATCGGAAAATTCAGTATTGCACTCCTTTTTTTGTGCAAGGTGAGTCTCCTTCAGCCCGCCTTCAGCCAGTCGCTCAGAAACCAAATCCCATTGCAACAGCTTCACATAGATGTCGATCCAATCTTGCCAGGTGGGTGCTGAGTCCTTCAACATGCGTATCGTATTGAAGTCGGCGGTATATTGACTGGGAATTTGATTGACGACTATTTGTGGTTGATCGAGGATGCGTTTTAACGTTGAAGCAATCTGAGCTACGCCAATCGGTTTCACCAAAAAGTCGGTTACCTGTTTTCCGAGAGCTACTTCGACAAATTGCTCGTCACTGGATTGCGTAACAAGGACGACTGGTATTTGCGCGTCAATGGTGCGGATAGCCTCAAGGGTCGCCATCCCATCTTTACCGGGCATGACCTGGTCAAGGAGGATCGCATTGTACTGTGCATCCCCATTCTTTAAGAGCGCGATACCGTCTTCTCCGTTCGTAACGGGCGTGACAGCATAACCCCGTTCGCGTAGCACATGAATATGCGGTTGCAACGCTTCTATTTCATCATCAATCCATAAGATTTGGTGCGTTTGTGACATACTCAAGTTTATATAACTTACCCAGTCGCAGCACATCGCCAAATTTTCCCTTAGCGAGAGTCAAGTAGCTGCGGGATATTCCCCGCTCGCTGAAAATGCCAGTAAAACTGGTTCTATGCGACGGGTAACCGAATTTCAAAAGTCGTTCCTTCAGAACTCGTCTTAACAATACGAATGCTTCCGTGATGATATTCACGGATAATGCGTTGGACAACTGTCAATCCGAGTCCCCATCCGTGTGCCTTCGTAGACATCCCGGGTTCAAAGATTTTTCGCTGATTTTCGCGGGCGATGCCGCTTCCATTGTCGGCGTACCGTATGACAATATCGCCAGCGCGCTTATCGTGCGTCGCTTCAATCTCAATCCATCCATCCACTTTGTCCATGGCATCCAATGAGTTACGAATCAGATTTTCAAACACCCAGTGTAACAACAGCGCATTTGCGAGGATGGTCGGTATTTTGTGTGGTATCAGTCGAATTCCAACACGTCGACTAATATGCGGTAGCCGTTTCTCAAAGTAGAGTCGAACTTCTTGAAAAATGTCATCCAAATGAACTTCAGTTTGAGGCGGTTGGGTGCCAATCATACCGAAGCGTGCGGTCGTTTTCTGCAATCGCTCCAGGTCGTTTTGCATACTTGTAGCAAGTTCAACGAGTGTCGGATCGGCTGTCTCCTTGCTCCGTTCATGTAAGAGCTCCGTCCACGCCAACAACGACGAAATCGGCGTTCCGAGTTGATGTGCAGTCTCCTTAGCCAAGCCCCCCCAAATTGCCGAGTGTTCATAAGACCTTATTCGTTGATAAACGAGGAAACAGACGACCCCGAAGGCTAACAGGATAATTGGGACGATGAAGGGTACTATTAACCCATAGTATGGCTTACTCTCATAATAGAAGTAGCCGGTATGCCATTCAGGTGTCGTTTCAATCACAGAAGACGCCTGTGCGTTCTGAACGAAGATCTCCGCGCGTTCGCGTTCCTGCACAGTCGCTTTATCAACCGTAATCACATCACCCCATATCTGCCATTTCTGTGGGACACCGGTGGTATCGGTTATGACAAACGGTAGGTGCGTCATTTCACTGGGTGCGGCATCGCCATAATAAATATACCCTTTTAACTGCCTATCTTCAAGAAGCATCGGTATTTCACGCGGCGCATTTTTTTTCCGCATCCGTGCTAATGTCGACCGCAACAAGACACTTTCGTCTTCTGTTAACGAAATCCCTTGATTTTGGTTGACATGTATATCCAAATTGTCAATCTTGGCATCTAATTTTAAGTCAACACCTCGCGTGATTAAAACGTTCCCTTGTGTATCCGTGATAATAAACGAAAATGCGCGTGCCCGCCCTCCGGCAAACGACTTCTTGACAATCTCTATTAATTTTAATTGAAACTCCCGGTCCTCAACACTGGGGAGTTCCGCTGCCAGATCAGCAAAAATGTCTATCTGGGCATCTATATCGGCGTTTAACTCTGAGATTTGCCGGTTGTAGTAGACAAATCCAAAGACCAGCATGCTGAGTCCAACAATGAAATAGACGAATATGAGTCGGGTGGTTGTATACCCTGGAATAATTCGACGCTTCAGTCGCACTTTCGTATTCCTCCGTACACATCGGACACAACATATCAATATATTAATGGTATCACTTTTAAGAGGAAATTGCAAGCCTATTTTGACGATCACACGTTTTTGTGCCAAAATTCTATTGCGTAACTTCAAGGGACGAGGCACTTCGTTGCTTGTTGATACCTCTTTTGTCTACACTATTTTGTGCCGACAAAACGACATATCAATTGACTTTTTTCAACAAATACCGTAAAATAAAATTAAGGTTATAGGATCCCAGTCCTCTTTTCATTTGTGTGAGAGGGTATTTATGGTAGGACACAGAAACATTATTCATGCAATTCTGCGAACAGTGAAAACTGAAAAATAAAAACGATTTAAGAACGGAAAAATTCAATGCTCAAAGCGATTACATTTGATTTTTGGCAGACGCTTTATGCGGACTCCGAAGAAAACTGGCGAAAACGCCAAGCGATCCGTACGAAAAAGTGCCACGCGTACTTGGACAGTTGTGGTTATACCTGTGAGTTAGATGATGTTAGTTTCGGACTTGACGAGGCATACAATGTAGTATCAACCCTCTGGTATCAACATCGAGGCGTATCCGTAAAACAATGTATGCTGCGGTTCGCGGAGGTACTAGAGCTTCAACTCGAAGAAGCAGACCTGGATCAACTGGTTGCGTGTCTGGGTGCTGCTTTCTTAGAGACACCACCGATTCTGATAGCAAACGTCAAACCTGTTGTTTCGCGATTGAGCGAAAACTACCCTCTCGGAATTATCTCAGATTCAGCACTCACACCCGGCAGTTTCGCGCGGCAATTAATGGACCGTGACGGTATTCTACAATTCTTTTCGGCATTCACATTCTCTGACGAAACCGAATACACAAAACCCGAAGTCCCCCAGTTCCACTCAACTTTAGCACAACTCAACGCCGAACCAGCAGAAGCCGTGCACATCGGTGACATCTTCCGAACAGATATCGTCGGTGCGAAAAACGCGGGTATGAAGGCAATCCGCTTTACAGGCTTCAATAAATCAGAAACAAATGACACACTCAGCGATGCAGTTGTTGACGACTATCAACAACTGGAAACTGTTATCGCTGAACTTTGAAATTTAAAAAACACAATGGAGAAAAAAATGGCAAATGTATTGGTCAGTGGTGGTACTGGTTTTATTGGCAGTCGAGTCTGTGATGCCCTCCACCAAAAAGGCGATGCAGTCTATGTCCTATCACGTGATCCAGCACGCGCCCAAAGTAAATTAGATTCAGCAAAAGCAGTCTATGGCTGGAATCCAGAGACCGAAAAACTACCCATAGAAGCCACATCAGATATCAACGCTGTCATCCACCTGGCAGGTGAAACCATTGCCGGTAGATGGAATGCTGAAAAGAAACGGAAAATTCGGGACAGTCGGATTCTTTCGACCCAGAACCTCGTTGCCTCTCTCAGCGATGCCGATACTAAGCCCGAAACACTCGTATGTGCATCCGCAATTGGATATTACGGTGGTAGCGACGAAAGTCTTACAGAGTCATCACCTGCTGGCACGGACTTCCTCGCCGAGGTCTGTGCAGAATGGGAAGCAGAGGCACAGAAAGCGAGTGAGTTCGGTATTCGGGTTGTTTTGGTACGCATCGGGCTTGTACTTGGGTTAGGCGGTGGGCTCCTCCAACAGGTACTTCCACCTTTCAAGATAGGCATCGGCGGTATACTCGGCAACGGTAGGCAGTGGATGTCATGGGTACATATTGACGATGTCGTCGGTATTCTGCTTCACGCATTGGAGAGCAGTCAGATTCACGGTGCCTTGAATGCTACCGCGCCGACCCCTGTTCGGAACGTAGAATTCACGAAAACACTCGGTGCGGTGCTACGGCGACCCACAATGTTTCCGGTTCCCGCTTTTGGATTAAAACTCATGATGGGTGAATTTGCGGACTTTATTGTGTTGAGCCAGAACGTTATCCCTGAGAGAACCGAGGCGAGCGGTTACGAATTTTACTATCGGACGCTTGAGTCTGCCCTCAACGCCCTGCTATAAGCCAGCACCCTCAACAAAATAGATAGATATGAAGATTCGCGATGTTTTGCTTTCGACGTATGGAAAAGCGTCAAGTGTCCCTTCCGCAGTTAATCAATTGATGACCGACTTCGCCATCGGTTTTCGAGATGAATATGACATCAACCTCGGCGTGGGATATGTCAACGAACAGACCATTCCACATCAACAGATTCAACTCGCCTGCGAAAAAGTTCTTGCCGACCCTAAAAAATATCGCGCTGCCCTCAATTACGGCGGCTCGCAGGGATCGTCCAACCTAATCAGATCACTCAAGAGATTCCATATTGAAAACCGAATTGGTGGTATAACTGAAGAGACTTTCGATAGCCGAGACATCGCTATCGGCGCGAACGGCGCGACGAGTCTATTGGAAAGCATCACACACCTTCTCCCCGATGGCATTGTACTTACCGCAGACCCGATGTACTACATCTACTGTAATGACTTAGAGCGGAAAGGTTTCAACATCATAGCCGTCCCCGAAGACAACGAAGGTCTCGACACCACACGTCTGAAGGCAAAATTAGCAGCACTCGGCAATCAGAAACAGGCACTCCGATTTTTCTATATCGTGACCGTTAACAACCCGACCTGCACGATTCTCTCCAATACCCGTAAGAGGGAATTGGTGGATATTGTTACGCAGCTCTCTTATGAAATCGGCAGGAAAATCCCCATCTTTTTTGACAATGCCTACAGTGATCTCGTACATGACAGTACCATTGAACCTTTGGCATCCGCGCTCTGCTACGATGAACTCGGTATTGTTTATGAGATCGGTACGTTGTCAAAAATTCTCGCCCCCGGATTACGTATCGGTTATCTCATCGGACCTAAGGGAGCCTTCCTAAATAGTATTATCCAACGCACCAGTGACATCGGCTTCAGCGCACCGTTAATCAATCAGGAAATCGCAAGTTACCTACTCGATCACGGCATTGAAGCGCAGATCGAGAAAGTTAACAAAGGATACCACCGTAAAGCGGAAGCAGTCAAAAACTGGATAACGGGATTACTGGGTGACGGTGTTGAGGCATGTCGGGGTGGGAGTGCCGGATTCTACTACTACCTAACGCTGAAACAGATGAGAACTGATGCGACCTCCGACTTTTTCAGATTTTTGACGCGGACGACTGGAAAAGAGAGTGTTGATGGACCGTCAGATGCTCAGCACCCGAAAGTAATTTATATCCCCGGTGAACACTGCGTCCACTCGAAAGGCGAGATGGTTGAGATTGGGAAGCGACAGTTCCGTATATCTTATGGGTTTGAGGAACTGCCCCAGATTCACACCGCCTTGAAACTCATGAAATCCGCGATAGGTTATTGTGAGAAAAAAATATAATTCCGGTGAGCGGGTCCAGAATTCACAGATTTTCGGACCTGTAGAAAAGAATTGACTTTTTTCAAAAAACAATATATCCTATAGCTAATTCATGGAACAAGTACATTTTTTAGGATTTACAAATATATTTACTTAACTTATATATGTATGTTATAATGTCCGTAGTGTTAAAAATACAAAACGCGGCACTCGGTAATCAATAGCATGCGAAATGAAAGGAATGCCGAGTTGCAATGGCCAGACTTTTATCCAGAAAATTGTCCTCCTGCGGAAGCTAAACCGGCCTCCGGAACAGTTTACCGACTTGTAAAGCATAATCCACCACAAGCAGAAGATTTCCTATCTACTTGGGAAGAATTCCCAGGTAGATTTCCAGAACCGAACGTTAGGATTAGTGGGGCCTCCGTTTATACTGATCCGGAAGATATTCCTCGACTCTTTAAGCGACTCAAAAACAGAATAGGGCACTTAAGAAACAGGGAAATAGCTAAAGGTGAACTCAATCCGACGCTTGGTGTGATGCAACATACACCATCATTTGAAAAATCTCATTATACATGGTGGATACCTATTGGAACAGAACCTTGGCTTGTTTTTCAAGTAATAAGGAAAGAAGAAAACAGAAGGTAATACAAAAAGGGTATATAAGATGCTTGATATACTCGATATTCCAGAATTAGGCAAAGTCGAGATTGTAGAAGTATACGAATACTACGATCAACCTGTTCTTTACTCCTGCAAAAATGCCTCGGGGCATTTCTATCTTGTTGTGGCTGCTGCTGAAGATGCCCAATTTTTAACTTGGCTTTGTGTCGCTGTCTCCATTGAACGGCTTAACCTTATCCGATCCGGCAAAATTGACCTTCACGATGCATTCGCCGACTCTGAAAACCCATACACAATTCAAGTAAGGGTTCCATACGCGGAACATGCTTCAGTCCAGAAAGACTTTATCCAATCAAATCAGATACCTGAAGAGATGCTGCCACTGTCTGGTGAATGCCTTGATATTGAAACCGAAATACTTCCAGCATTAAGCGATGCGGAAGAAATGGCAAAATCCAGAAGGCAAGAAATTCTAAATCTAAATTTAAATCTCGCTGCAGGTTCTAAAACACAAGCACCTATAGTCTTCATAAGCAATATTTTCGGAAAACTCCAAAGTGTAATTAATACAATTGGAATGATCTGCTTTAACGCATCTCAGGTCACTGAAGGAATCAGAAACAGCGTGCAAATGTCACTTTTACAAGTTAGTCCTGGATCATTCAATATTCACCTTGCTTCTCCAGAGATTACTCAACTTGACCTGTTTGACAATTCTGATTGTGGAGAGGCAATAGAAAAGTTTTTTGAACTCCTCAATGCTAAAAACAATCCAGAAAAACTTAAAAAACTTTTAGGACAACTTAAATTAAGAGTAACTAAGGACTACACCAATTTCCTCAAATCACTTAGTGAATCCGTAATAGATACCAAATTCACATGGAGATCACCAAATCCAGAGCGCGGTGGAACAGCCTACTTATCCAACTCTCAAATGGAAGCGGTAATTGAAATTCTTGAAAAATTTCAAGAAGAAGCACCTTCAAGGCTTATTATCACCGGCACTTTAATTGCCGCCTCCCTTAGAACCAATAGATTTGAAATAAAAACTGTAGAAAAAACGTATACTGGAGATATTGCAGACGAAGTCCTTGAAACTGCGGACAACATAACACTAAATCTAAAATACACAGCTGAGATTCAAGAAGTCACCGAACGAAGCGAGGCCACAGATGAACTCACTAAACCGAAATACTTACTCCTTAGTCTCAGTCGATAAATAATAAGAACACAGTCAACTACTCCGGCCTAAAGTCGGGACTTGCGCATAGCGTCGCTAAACGTTTCCTGCATAGAACAAAACAGTTTTCTATAGGCTTTGCAAATGCTAGACGCGCATTAGAACACGCTTTTAAGGGCAAGGGCTCCAGCCCAAAATTTTGATGATCACACCATTTCGTTATAGCAGCTTAATTTTTATTTTACTACTCTCACTCTCCAAGTTTACCGTTACCGTTGTAGATGTTCACGCAGCAGCGGAACGCATGGTGAAAGTCGTATACTTCGTGCCACATGACCGCCCATTTCAATGGAATATACCCATCATACTGAACACGCAAATAAAAGCAGTGCAACGCTTCTACGCTGAGCAGATGGAAGCACATGGACACGGCAGAAAAACTTTCAACCTCGAAACTGATACCAACGGAAAATTGGTCGTACATCCTGCCACTGGAAAATTTGATGACCCATATTATCATACAGACGCTCTGAATAAAATTACTGAAGAAGTTGGGACCCAGTTCGATATGGGTAAAGATATCTATATCGTTATTGCAGATATCAGCACAGAACGGATACAAGGGAATTGTGGTATAGCACGGTTTGATGGCGGTCCCGTGATGATTCCGGCAACTGGAGATTGTGTCCAAGGTAATCATGGTGTGGATCTGATAGCACATGAGCTTGGGCACGCCTTAAACTTAGAACATGATTTCCGTGATGAATCCTATATTATGTCCTACGGTGCTGCACGAGAAAAGTTATCAGTGTGTGCAGCGTCAATGTTGAGTGTAAATCCATTTTTCAATTGGGATGGAAATGCCGGTAATACTGCAAACGCATTGGCTACAATTCAAATGCTAACGCCACCGACTTATCCAGCCAATGAAAAAAACTGGACGCTTCGGTTCAATGTTAGGGATACGAATGGCATCCATCAAGTTCAATTTTTACTTTCTGTTCCTCGTGAAGCAATAAGTCTAATAAGTTGCCAAAGTTTTAACAATACACAAAACACAACTGTTGAATTTGATATGCCAACCGGGGCAACAATAGCTCCAGTTAATAACATCTATATCCGTGTTGTTGACCAAAACGGAAATATATCAGGAAAAAGTTGGACTCTCAATGCAACGGAAACAGCCGAAACAAAAACAATCAATACAAACAGCACAAAAACGTATTTGACGCTCAATTACGATAATCCAGATGCCCTTGTCCCAGTAAATAACCCAACAGAGTGGGCGGGGTGGAGAGAAAAATTGGTGTGGGAGAAAACACCTGATGGTCTGGTTCCCAGGCGACCCAACAGTTTCATGGATCCTGAGAGATCCATACAATTTTACGATGAATGGGACTACTTTTTCTATTCACATGCTGTAAGCCGTATCGTTTACGATCTCGGCGATCAGAACTATACGAAATTTGACGCTTACTTCGACATGCCAAACCCATGTGGAAGTATTGCTTCTGTTGAACTTATATGCCTTGCAGACGATGTGGAGATTTATAATTCCGGTGTATGGAGAGGTAATCAAGCAAGAAACACTCACATATCATTCGATATCCCTGAGAATGCGCAAACGCTCACTATTAATGTAACGGATGCCGGTGATGGTGATGGATGTGATCATTTTATTTTTGCAAATGCGCGGTTATTGCATCGCGAGCCATCCGTTATTGAAGTTGACAACAACTACTCAGACGTCAATAACGATGGATTTGTGAATATAGTCGATCTGGTGATTGTCGCATCCAGATACGGCGAAAAGATTACCGGTAATCCGAATCCGAATCCGGTGTCAATAGGGATGGTATCGTTGATATCGACGATATTCTCCTGATTACACAAGATATGCCACCAGTCAACGGAGCTCTAGCACTGCTAAACACGCAACGATCCATTTTGAACAGCGCAGCCTGGCAGAAGGCTTATGCTATTCTATCTAATACGGTTGTAGATAGAGGTATTGCGGTACTTAACTTGTTATTCGGTGCTGCGGTTCCTACAAAAACGCTGCTTCTGGAAAACTACCCGAATCCGTTCAATCCAGAGACATGGATACCTTATCACCTTGGGAAGCCTGCGGATGTTGTGATTACCATCCATACTGTGGATGGACAGGTCGTTAGACATTTAGATTTGGGACATCGGAATGCGGGGAGTTATGTGAGCCGTAGTAGTGCCGCATATTGGGACGGTAAAAATGCACTCGGTGAACCTGTAGTAAGTGGTCTCTATTTTTATACTCTGACAGCAGGTGAATTTGCAGCGACTCGGCGGATGTTGATTCGGAAATGAATCGGTATCTTCTTTAGCAAAAGAATCTCATTCCTACTCTGGATACTTCCGTCTATACAAGTTGTGTTGGGGCAATTTCCACAACAGCACCAAGGGTCTCTAATCGCTTCTTCGCGTTTTCAGCGTTTTCGCGTTTTACTCTCTTTCGAATAATGACTGGAGCAGATTCAACCAGTTCCTTTGTTTCTCGCAGTCCAAGTCCGGTAATGGCGCGAACCTCTTTAACGATATGGATTTTTGAAGCACCGAAATCTTTGAGGTGTATATCAAACTTTGTGCCATCAGAAAAGGACGAGCCCACCAATTCAGTTTCTGCCGCATGAGTGCGTTCAAGATGCTTCTCAATCTCTCCTAAACGTTTTCTAATAACCTTAAGCTCTCTGTACACCTCTATGAGATAATAGCAAACCACACCCACTAAAGCAGTGAAAATGCCACGCAGTAGAAAATTGAAATCCATTGCCCTGTCCCCAGCCACTAGTAGTCTGTCACATCTAAACTGACAGGTCGTTCGTAGTAGGGCAATTCATTGCCCGTTTCTGACGTGCGATAAATCGCACTACTACGAACTGGGGTTTCCCATCATTTGAAAGTTGACAGAACACTAGCTGCGATTTTTCGAGTTGCCCAGCACCTACCATCGCACTTGACAGAATTCCTCATAATCAATTAACTCGTGGATTGTGGGATTTTCACCGCACATCGGACAACCGTCATCTTGACGGAGTTTCAACCGTTTGAAATCCATCGTGAGCGCGTTGAAAAGCAGAAGGCTTCCGATTAAGGGTTCGCCGATGTCCAAGAGAACTTTAATCGCTTCAACGGCTTGGATCGTGCCGATAATGCCCGGCAACACACCAAAGACACCGGCTTCCTGACAGCTCGGTACCATCCCCGGTGGCGGCGGTTCGGGATAGAGGCATCGATAACACGGTCCCTTACCCGGATATAGAACGGTGACCTGTCCTTCAAACTGGAAGATACTTCCGTGCACAATCGGTTTACCTAACATAACGGAGGCATCGTTGAGGAGGTAGCGCGTCGGGAGGTTGTCGCATCCATCCACAATCAGATCGTATTGCTCCAGAATTCGGAAGGCGTTTTCTGAGGTAATGCGCTCGTTGTAGGGTATCACCTTAACATCGGGATTCATCTCCGTGATAGTGGCTTCTGCGGATTTCGTCTTCGGAACACCGATGTCACTGGTACCGTGTAAAATCTGGCGTTGCAAGTTGCTGAGGTCAACGACATCATCATCAATGATGCCGAGCGTGCCGACACCGGCAGCAGCAAGATAGACCCCAACAGGAGAACCGAGCCCACCCGCACCAATGAGCAGCACTTTCGATTCGAGGAGCCGCGTCTGCCCCATCCCGCCGACCTCTTTGAGGATGATATGTCGGCTGTAGCGTTCAATCTGTTCGTTGCTGAAATTAAACATATCTCTTAGTCCCCCAGATTGGCGAGGAGTTCTGAAATCGGTTTATCCGAATTTGCGGAGATGCGTAAGGCAAACCGTTCGCGTGGATCTTCGGAGGTACGTTCCACCGTAAAGTCGTCGCCACCATACATCTGCTCAAGGACAGGTGTGAGTTCTGTTTGAATAGCAGCTGCGATTTCCGATGTATTCGGCGCAACATGGCGGTTATTTATCATAAACAGCAGGTCTGCGCCGTTGAAATGCACGGCATCTTCCAGCTCCGCCGCTGCTTCAAGCGCCTCACATTTAGAGAGCACCTCTGCGAGTGCCTGACGAATCTTTTCAGCGTTATCCCCTTCGATTGCGTGTTTCCGATTGTAGAGAAATCCATGCTGATGGTAAGCATTGTCGATACTGTAGTTGGCTTGTTTCAAAATCAACAGCACACCTGGTCCCGCATCAACGTGTGAATAATCGGCGTAGTTCAGGTAATCGTCCGAATCAGCCTCCTCCATCCAGCGGTTAAAGACCTTGATGAAGTTCGTGTAGTTAATTTCGCTCTCTTCGGTTGTAAAAACCTTGACATTAATCTGTTGTAGATCCATTCTGTTAAAAAATTCCCTATAAACATAACGCCCCGAAGGGCTTTTTTGTGGGCGCGGACTTTGCCGCGATATTTTAGTTCCAGCGAATGCCTGCTTGCCCGTTTTGGGCGCGTGCGGCAATCGCTTTTGTGTGAAACTTAGTCCTGATATAATACCTTTCACTTCGTTTTCTTGTCCTTTGCAAGTTGACGGACTTCGTTCAGAAATGTTTCCTTATCAAGCGTTTCCATCCATTTATGCCGTTCGACAGAATAATCACCTTTTCCGTCCTTGTGCTGAAATATTTTTTCTAAAAGGGCATGAACATCCGGATTCCGACGACGAAGTTCTTCCATCTCATCCTCTAACAAAACTTGTATGTTCATGTTCACTGACCTCCTGGAACCACACATAAGGGTTTTCAACACGGACCCGAAGTTGTAAATAAGAGCGTTTCGCCCTTCTAAGCATCCGATCATCTGTTGTTAGAAGAATATCCGCCTCGCCACTTTCAGCACAAGCGATATGCAAAGCATCTAACCACTTAAATCCCAACGATTCAAGATGTGCTGCCCTCGCTGTTTCTATTGCCCCAACCGTGATATTTTGGTCTGCAAGATCCAACAAGATTTCCATTTCAGCACGTAATGTTTTATTAGGCGTTTTACGGACTTCATTCACCAGCACCGTGCTAATAACCCATTTCCACTGCGTCGTAAAGAATCGGGCGAGAATTATCTTAACAGCTTCAGTTTCTTGGCGAATTCTCACTTGTGTCTGATCATCAAAAAGACGATTTAAGCAACATGTATCAAGATAGATTTTCCAGTTGCGAAGAACGGTCTGCACACATTCACTCTGTTAGATAAACTTGTTTCTGTTGGCTTGATTATCGCGATGCGTCTACTTATCTTTTTCGAGGCAGTAACAACTTATAGGGGCAGATTTTAAGCCTGCCCCTATAAAAGAAAAAATACATCGCACTTTACTCACCCTTCCGAATCGTAAGCCGATAGTGCTTTCCAACCTTCTTGGTGTCAACGACCTCATGCCCATCGTTGGTGAGACTCACTGGCACATTCTCAATCGGTTCACCATCATCAATGGTAATCTCGAGGAGCTGACCGAGATCCATCGTCTCCAAACGGATTTTTGCTTGGACATAGTTGAACGGGCAAGCGACTCCCTTGAGATCGAGACTATCAACGATCTCCTCAACGGGTTTCGCCTTTCTGACAACCCTTGGTTTCCGTGCTGTGCGCCGCGAACGCCGCGCTTTCTTTCGACTCGCCTCCTCTTCCTCCTGCTTGATGCGCATGCGATTATAGACGTTATGCGATTCTTCAACGAAGAGGGTGGATTCTTCAACGCGACGGTGTGCTAATTCGTGATCAAACGTAGAGCTATCCTCTTCCGTTGCCTTGAAGATATGCGCGCCGTAGCCTGGGAAGAAGTTACCCGATTCAAAGAAGTGCGTGCGGAATTCGTTGACGGTAGTGGCATTGTCAATATACTGTAAACCTACCGTCGTCAAGAGTCCGTCTGCGGCTCTTATCATTGCATCAAAAGCCATCCCTGCGGAATCCTGATATTCGCCCTTCTCCAAACTCAAGCCAGATTCATAGATAAGCCGATCTGCTTCTTCTAACTTCATGGAGACAAGTGCGACGACCTCTCCTGCACACTCACCGACCCCAGTTTTGAGCTGGTAATCCTTCGTATCGCCAGTGTCTACATAGAATTCCGGTGCTTCCTCATAAGTAGGAATCTTATCGTACTTGGACAAGATCTGCTTGATTTCCGCCTTACCGAGCCGTGCGACGTAATCGGTAAAGGATTCTTCCTCATTTCGCTCTTCCGTGTACTTACCGGTTAACTCCTCAATAAACGCTGGGATATATCTGCCATGGATTTTTCCAGTGGCAAGTCCATAGGAACTGGCGTTCTCAATCATGTGTCCACCGAGCAGTACCTGATAGAAGGGAGCGATATGTTCACCCATCCGACGAGATGAACCGAAGAAGCCAATATTCGCGATGTGATGCTGCCCACAGGAATTGGGGCACCCACTAATCTTAATCCGAAAGTCTTTGATTTCATTCTGTACACCGGCTTCAATGAAATGGCTTCGCAGGTGCGCTGCGAGCCCCCGTGAAGAAGAGACGCCGAGTTTGCAGGAGTCAGTACCCGGACAAGCAGTAATATCAACCATGGATTCTGCTCCGGGGTCGCCGAGACCGATTTCTCTCAGTTCGCGATAGAGTGCTGGCAAATCCGTCATCGTTATCCAGCGAAGAACAATGTTTTGCTCAACTGTGGCGCGGATAGTGTCTTTAACGTATCTCCGGGAAATGTCTGCTAAAGCCCGCGTCTGATCTGCGGTAATATCCCCAAGCGGCAGCGTAATCGTCACAAAAGCGTACCCGGGTTGACTCTGTAGCTGCACATTAGATTGATACCACTCTTCAAACCCATCCGGTTTCGTGGTGCCGTTGAGTTGCGTTGGTGCCTTGAGCGGACTTTCCTTGTAAGCGTCAAGGTTGTCCAGATACGCTGTCCACGCTGGATCGTGGCGTAGGGTAGCCCGATCTTCAAGCACCTGTCTTTTGAATTCTTCGATACCATACTTGGCAATGACGAACTTCAGTCGTGCCTTATTTCGATTTCTGCGTTCACCTAAACGGGTGAAGACCCTGCAAATTGACTGTGAAATCGGGAGGAGTTCCTCTGCCGAAACGAAATCATCAAAGATTTTCGCTTGATGTGGTACTGCGCCGAGCCCACCGCCGACGTAGAGCCTAAAGCCGCGTTTGACTTCACCATCCACCTCTTTAACAGCAGCAACCGCACCGATGTCGTGCATATTCGCCAAGCCGCAAGCGTGTTCTTCACATCCAGAAAACGCGATTTTGAACTTACGTCCGAAATCTTGAGCGTCCGGGTGACCCAAAAGGAATGCCGATAACGCCTTAGAGTAAGGCGTTACATCAAACGTCTCATCTTGGCAGACCCCACTGAGCGGGCATGCTGTGACGTTTCGCACGACATTACCACACGCTTCTTTTGTGGTAATATCAACACTCGCGAGACGACGCATCAGTTCTGGCGTGTTGTTGATGTCCACATAGTGATATTGCACATCTTGACGGGTGGTAATATGGATGATATTGTCAGAGAATTCTTCGGCAACATCCGCTAACATTTCGAGTTGTACCGCTGTGAGTCCACCGAAAGGGATTTTAACACGGATCATCTGTGACCGGTCATCGCGTTGTCCGTAAACCCCGTGCCGAAGTCTAAATTCGGTAAAGAGAGTCTCTTCGACTTGGCCGGCTTGTACCCGACCGAGTTGAATCTCGTAAATTTCAATGGCGCGGGCTTCATCTGGCAGAATCGCCGATGCATCATAAGGACCCGCGTGTTCAATAGCCATTCTGTACTCCTTGTAATAACCTCAGATTCATAGTGTGCGTTGAGTAGCGTTCCATCGCTTTCTATTTAGGCGAAGCTTGCAAGCCTATATTGCACAGTATTCCCAAGCAGAAACCTTTTAAATAGAGTAGTATACCATAAAATGCAACAAAAAGCAAGCCCAATCTTTTACTTTAATTTTCTGGCGCATCACCCCAATCTGGAACTGGCAATAATTCGCCATCCCGTAGTGCCGACTGGTGTGCGACAAATCCGGGTACGCAATATCGAACCGCTTCCCAAACGTTGACCCGCGGCAATCGTTCACGATTCACCGCATCAACAAATTCGTGTACGAGATAGGCGTGCGAACCGCCATGTCCACCGAGATCCGCTGCGAGTGGTTCAGGAAGGCCCTCATGTAATCTTGAAGGCTCGACGATCTCCCTCTCGTTTTTAGTTGTCCAGACACTGCCTGCGAGGCTTTGCTCGTAACTACCTTCTGTGCCATAAATACCGCTGACGCGCTCGGATCCGGGATGCCCAACCCGCCGGAACTCACAGATTTGCATCGTCGCGCCATTGCTCATTGTGAAAAGTCCGACCTCATTAGAAAACCGATTTTTGTGGATGGTATCCGCCCGAAACCAGTCGTCGTTTGGGTAGACATACCCTTGTGCGGAAACCGATGTCGCGTGTGCCTTCATAACGGAGATTGGAAAACAGGTTGAATGCGTCGGATAGTGCATGGGAATTCCACCCATCTTATCCCGACCAAAATCTGCACTCCATCGATTTTTTGCCACGTTGTAGAGGCCATGGTCCATGTCATGAAAATATTCTGCGCGGCAGTGAACGAACTCCCCGAATGCCCCCTCCGCGGCTTTCTGACGACAAAAGGCAGTTTCTGGTCGGAAATAACTCGTCTCACCGTTCATATAAATCATTCCTGTCCGTTCAACGGTTCTGACGAGTGCCTCACATTCATCTAAAGATGCCGCGGCAGGGACAGCCGTATAGACGTGCTTGCCCGATTCCATCGCTTGAATTGCTTGCGGGGCGTGCATCCAATGCTGCGTTATAATCACGAGTGCGTCTAAGTCCGATTCACATATCTCATCAAGACTGGAATAGGTTTCGGAAATCTCAAACTGCTTAGCCCACTTCGACAACCTGTCTGACCGCAAATCACACAGAGCCAGTCGATCCACATCCGGGTGCGATTTATACGACTGGATAAACGACGGTCCAAACATTCCCAAACCTACCATCCCGACACTGATACTCATTCGCTTTTCCTCCATCAGCACTGTTTACATGAGAAAATAGCATATCCTGCAAATACTGTCAAGGACATTTCCAAAGATATTTATTGACAAAACCGCGAATGCGCTTATAATGAAGGCATAAAATCTACTGTGGTGCATTACTTACAAGATGACATTCAGATTGCGAGTTTTCGCTACAGATAGGACCAAACTGTACCTATTGGAAGGAACAACAAAATGGCATTAAAAGTTGGCGTTGTCGGCATGAGCGGCATCGGGAATAATCATGCGAATTGTCATGCAAATGATGACTTAGCGGAACTGGTTGCGGTGTGCGATATCGTCAAAGAACGAGCGGACAGCGCGGCAGAACGTCTCGGCGTAAAGGCATACTATAGTTTAGCCGATATGATTGACGGCGAACCAGATTTAGACATCGTTGATGTCGGTACTGGCGGATATGAAAACGGCAGTTGGCACTACGAACCAACGATGGAGGCTTTGGAAAACGGCAAGCATGTCCTCGTCGAGAAACCACTTTCTAACGACATTGGACAGGCACGGGAAATGGTCGCGAAAGCCGCGGAAGAAGACCTCTATCTCGGTTGTAATCTGAATCACTATTTCACACCACCCGCGGAGCAAGCGAAAAAATATATAGAAGACGGACATATCGGGGAGCAGGTTTATTGTCTTCACAAAATGGGATTCCCTGGCGGCGAATTCAACTATAGCTATTCAAAAGCCCCGCGTTCCGATGGATTCCCCTATTTTCACGTGAAAGCCTTCTTGTCGCACCCGTTCAGTGTAATGCGCCATTTCTGTGGCGATGTAACGCACGTGCAAGCCTTTATGGAACGCCCACATTTTAGGCGTAACACGGGAGACTTAATGGTTTCAATCAACAGCATTCATCTCCGATTTGAGAACGGATGTATCGGTTATCTCCTGAGCCAACGCGGCGATTTAACATTCGGACTCGGTGATTGGTGGAGTGTTGAACTTGCTGGCACGCGCGGCACATTCTGCATCGAAAAATGCATTGAGAAGGTAACCTATTGGCCCTCCCCTGGTGCTCCCGATTTCCCTGATACAGAACCGATTGTCACCGAATCCGGCATCAGCGACTTCGGTGAGACGTTCCCCTTGCGGATTCATGCGTTCTTAGAGGACATCACAAACGGCGTGCCGAAAGAGCAGCTGCGTGCCTCTGGGAGAGATGCACTCGCAGCACTTGAATATACTTGGGCAGCGATAGAATCTTATGAACAGGGAGGGATTTTGGTGCGGCCACATCCGCTTCCCTTACTAAAAGGATAATTGAACAAATGGGGTGGTAATTGCCCCTACACAAGGAGAAACCACATTTGAAATTAGGAGCAAATTCGGTACTGTTCGGCGGTTACGACATGGAAACCGCCTTCAAACACATCGCTATGGCTGGTTACGACGGGGTTGAACTCTCAGCAATCGATGGGATGAGTCAGCATCTTGTCCTCGCGAACTGGCAAGAACTCGCTGGTGAAATCAAACGCCTCGTGAAAGCCTATGAACTTGAACCACTGGCGATGGAGCAGCCCTCACGCGACTCAGAACGCATGGAACTCGCCTTCCAAGCAGCAGCTGAGATAGGTATTCCTATTATTAACTGCGGTCCCGGTGGTGCGTCGGATGATGAATCCGCTTGGCCTGAGGTTGTCGATTCACTCGGTAGCCTTTCAGCACGGGCAGAACATTACGGCGTGACACTTTGCGTCAAAGCACACGTCGGTGCCAGCATCTATAACACCCCGACGACACTTCGTATAATGGAAGCGATTTCATCACCAGCGTTTGGGATTGACATGGACCCGTCGCACATTCATCGGGCAGGCGAAAACCCTGTTGAAGCGATCGCTGCTGTAGTTTCACGCGTGAAACATGTGCATATACGGGATTGCAAGGGGATGGAACGTGGTCCTGGCACTCCTGAATTACAAGCCAACGGACGTGGGGACATCGACCTCGTCGGCTATATCCGTGTTTTGCATGAAAACGGTTATACGGGTCCGTTGAACCTTGAGGTTATCGGTGCAAAAGAATATAGTTTGGAGCAGTGTTGCACGATTGCTGCAGAATCGCGTGGGCACATGCAGGCGTGTTTGCAAGCGTGTGGCGCACGTTAACCAAAGGACAGACCGCTTCTATTAAAGACGGATTTCTGATAACGGGATTCCACTGTTAAACATCTGTATCGGTGGAATCTCTTCCTCCACCTCTGCCAATCCGCATAGCCAGTTCCATGTTAATTCCCCCCTGCGCCGGTCGCGATAGGATTCTATCTCCGTTACGTACGGATGTCTGCCAGCGTGTTGGTAAGGCGGAATCTCATCGGAATCACGGACCCAATCCCGTTTGGGCATCGCCGTTCGGAAATAGGAAAACTTAATCATCCCGCGTCTATCGGCATTGAGCTTTGGACCTGCCTTATGCCAAATGCCATAACGGGTCATTGCGACAGTGCCTGCAGGTACCGTGAGGGAAAGCTGCCCGAGAATATCACCGTAATGCGCGATTGCCTCCCTGTCTACGAGCCGATGGTGTGAACCCGGCAATATCATCGTAGGTCCATCTTCGATTTTTACCGCTTTCGGGTAATAGTAGCACTGGAGATGTGTGATACCATATCCGTACTCGGTGATACCATCGGAGTGCCATGTCTGTCCGCGGTGTGGGGCTTCAAACAGATGGTGGTGTGCACTCGTTGGCACGAGAAAATCTGTGCCTAACAGTGAACGAACTACGCCAGCGACCTCTGGATGTAAAAGGACGTTTCGGCGAAATTCGTCTGTAAGGACAAAATCCCTGAGATGCCCACCCGGCACTGATTCACATTCCCGATTGAAATCGGCATCAACAATGCTCTCTAAGGTGATATAGCCGTTATGAATAAACTGCATAACACCGTGGTCGTTTAGCGTTGGTTCAATGTTAATCATTTTGTAATTCCTTCACACAAATTTCTCTAAAATAAACTCATACGTAAGATAGGCGTTATCAACATCCGTAAAATTGTAGAGTTCAGGGCGTGGAAATTGGACAATCCGCCACCCATCGTTAATCGCATCAAGTACTGATGTATAGGGTATATCTTGCGAGGGTAGCACGGGTTCATCGGGTGCGGTTGCGTCGTACAGTGCCCATCCACCCAGCGGTGAACGTAGATTCGTTGATTTAGAATAAAGATAGAGAATTAGTTGCCTTTCCGAATTCAAGACAGCAGTTACACCACGCAGATCAGCTTCGGTCAATTCGCCCACCTTAAGTTTTTCAACACAATTGTCAAGCCATTCTTTTATCGCCGATTTCACACGAGTTTCTCCTTTCGTTAGGATTATCAGGGCTATTTAGTTTTAAGGGTTAAGTTTACCTATGTGAAGCCTTTCCGTTTCCGGAAGCCCGAATTTATTCGGGACAGCACACTTTTCCCCAACAAGTTGGGCATCCGGATGTAAATTTTTGGAAAACTGAATGACCCTATTAGGATTATTATCATTGTAGCACAAAAATGAAAAATGTGGTATAATAGTTGATAGTTTGTAGAATCATCAGGAAAGGGATTTAAATATGAGATTGGAAGGAAAAGTTGCGATTGTCGCGGGTGCTGCTTGGGGTGGTATTGGCGCGGCGACTGCTTACAGATTTGCCTGTGAAGGCGCGAAAGTGGTTGTCAACACGCGCCGTCGAGAAGAAAAACTTGCTGAAACCGTCCAACACATTCAGGATGCTGGTGGAGAGGCAGTCTCTGTTATGGGCGATGTCGCCGATGAAACGACTTGGCAGAAACTCGTCGGAACGGCTTTGTCAAACTACGGGAAAATCACAACGCTTGTCCACAATGCGGCACACTCCTACACGAAAAAAGCCATTGAATTCACACGCGAAGAATGGAATGAAAGCCTTGGTGTAACCCTCGGCGGCCCATGGCTCGGTGCAAAGTATTGTATCCCAGAAATGATCCGTAACGGTGGCGGTGCTTTGGTATTTATCTCTACCGTTAACGCTACGATTACAAATCCGGGGTTTGGACTTTACGGTGCAGGAAAAGGCGGTTTGAACGCCTTGACGCGAAGCATTGCCCTCGATTACGGCAGGGACGGTATCCGTGCGAATGCTATTGCCCCCGGACAGATCGTTGGAGAACGCGGTAGAGCCTCTCTTGCTGAGGATGAACTCGAAGAACAAGCCTCCCGCGATTGCTATCCAATCGGTCGTTACGGGAAACCTGAAGATATTGCCAACGCTGCACTCTTCTTGGCTTCTGATGAGGCGGATTTTGTTACTGGCATCGTGCTGACTGCGGACGGTGGTTTGACGCTCCAATCACCAGAGGCACTTGTCCGTCCGTCTTTCCGGCTCCGGTGGCGAGACGACGTTCTTGTTCCCCAGCCAAAAAAGAGTACATAGCAAAACACTTCAGGAGAAAAAAATGTGTGGACGATTTACGCTCGCAAGCGACGCTGAAACCTTACAGCAAACTTTCTTCGACTTTGAAGTGCCAACGAACTTGTCTCCTCGCTACAACATCTCACCAACGCAGGATGTAGCAGGTGTCTCCAACACCCCTGAGAAACAGGTGGAGTTTTTTCACTGGGGTCTCATTCCATCTTGGGCAAAAGACCCGAAGATCGGAAATCGGATGATTAATGCCCGTTCGGAGACGCTTGCGGAGAAACCGTCCTTCCGAAACGCTTATAAACGCAGAAGGTGCCTCGTTTTGGCGGACGGCTATTATGAATGGCAAAAGATTCCCGGCGATAGAGTCAAACAACCCGTGTACATCCGTCTTAAATCGCAAAAACCCTTCGCGGTGGCAGGACTATGGGAGGTATGGCAGACGAGGGATATGGACGAACCATTGAAATCTTGCACTATCATCACATGTCCACCGAACGCGATGCTGGCGGACATTCATCACAGGATGCCAGTGATTCTACCGCAAGACGCTTATGCCCAGTGGCTCTCCCCGGATGAACAGCCAGCAGATGCCCTTCAATCCCTCCTTATCCCTTATCCCGGTGAGGAGATGGAGGCGTACCCAGTATCGAGGTTCGTCAATCGTCCCACAAATGATTCGCCAGAATGTATTGCACCACTTGAGACGAATGATCTCCGACTATTTTAGATCTCACAATGCGTCGTAATCAGGCGACTTGGGAGATTGCCTAACAACTGAACGCTACAAATATGGGAAAGGAATTATGTCAAAACCGATCAAAGATCAGATGCTCTTTATGTATCGCAAGATGATAGAAATCCGTCAATTTGAAGAAGCCGCTGGAACGCTTTATCAGAGCGGTCAACTCCCCGGTTTTCTCCACCTCTATATCGGTGAAGAAGCCACAGCAGTTGGGGTCTGTGCCCATTTGCAAGATGACGATTACATCACGAGTACCCATCGCGGGCATGGCCATCTCATCGCCAAAGGGGGGAAACGCGATCGGATGATGGCGGAGTTATTCGCTCGCACAACCGGCTATTGCAAAGGCAAAGGTGGCTCAATGCACATCGCCGATAAGGAAACGGGCATTCTCGGTGCCAACGGCGTTGTCGGTGCTGGTATTCCGCTTGCAGCGGGGGCAGCACTCTCTGCCAAACTCCGCGGCACGAAGCAAGTTGCAGTGTCCTTCTTCGGTGACGGCGCAACGAACCAAGGTGTCTTCCACGAGACGCTCAATCTCGCCGCTGTCTGGGAACTTCCTGCTATCTTCGTTTGTGAAAACAACCGATTCGGTATGGGAACACCCCAACGGGAACACCAACGCGTAGAGGATATTGCTGCTGTCCGTGCCCCTGCCTACGATATGCCCGGCATCACTGTCGATGGAAACGATGTGCTTAAGGTGTATGCGGCAGCAGGTGAAGCCGTCATACGGGCCCGAGACGGCGGCGGACCGACGCTCCTCAACTGTGATACCTATAGATTCCGAGGACATCATATCGGTGATCCAGGAACCTCCTACCGAGACCGCGAAGAGGTTCAAGAGCAGGAACGGCTACGCGATCCAATTCGTCGACTCGCACAAGTTCTCATCGAAGAAGAGGGCATTAGCCAAGAAGAACTCTCAGCACTTGAGGAAGAACTCTCAAACGAACTTGACGCAGCACTTGAGTTTGCCAAAAACAGCCCTGAACCGCTTCCCGAGGATGCTTTGAACGACCTCTATGCAGGTTCCATTCAGCCATAATTAAGCGTCTACACCTTCTCAAAACAGAGAGTCGGAGGTTAAACATGCATAGCGCAACGACGACAAGCGAAATGTCTCCATCAGAACTTGCCAAATGCAGAGAAAACCTCAAACGCCAATGGGAAAACCGTCGGGTTGATGAGGCACTACTTCGACGCGCATGGGAGACAGCACATCGCGTCGCCACTGTACTCTATCAAAATTACGGTGCCGAAAAAGTGGCGGTTTTCGGCTCCCTCGCTGAGCGGGGATGGTTTACCAAGCATTCAGATATTGATATCATGGTCTGGGGACTCTCATATAACAAATGTCTGGAAGCACTCTGGCAGACAGATGATTTGGGTTCCGAGTTTAAAATTGACATTATAGACTTTGAAACGTCCAGCGGGCTTTTTCGCAAGCGGGTTATGAGCCAAGCAATTCCTATTAAGAAAGGAGAAAGGGACGTTCTCAAATTGATGAACCAAACATACTCCGCAGTATCCATGGAAACCAGAGAAATTTACCAGATGAGTCAAATCAAACTTGTCCAACGCATTTCCGATGAACGCACAAAAATAGAACGAACCGTTCAAGGCATTGCGAATGCGTTACAAGATATTGAGAAAGCACCTCCTAACTACAAGAAATATATAGAAAGGACAATCGCTACCGATCTCGCCGATGTCTACAGAGGCATTGAGCGGATCTTTGAGCGGATCGCCCGTGAAGTAGATATGCACACACCCCGAGGAAGCCGGTGGCATAATGACCTCCTCGAACAGATGGGAGAGCGACAACCAGAACGTCCGCCTGTGATCTCTCAGGAAACTTTGCCAAAATTAAAAGAACTTTTAGACTTCCGACACAAAGTCAATAACATTTATAGCGACGAACTGATTTACGAAAAAGCCGAGGAACACGCAAAACCGATTGCAGAACTTTTTGCAACCGTTTTTGAAGAACTGGATACATTTGCTGCTTTTCTAACCGAAACCCACGAGTCAGATGCGAAAAGATGAACGCCCGAAATCGCACGGGGTCACATGGAAATCTATTGCCATTACGCTCGTGCTGATTCCATTTAATTTTTACTGGATCATCGCGGGCGAAGTTGGACTCGTCGGTTACGCGCTGAATACGTACGCGGTCCCCTTCTACAACGTTGTTTTCGTCGTATGCGCTTTTACCCTCCTCAATTTCACCGCTCGTCGCCGCTTATTCACGGACGCGGAACTCCTCACGATATACATCCTCCTTAGCACAGCATGCGCTTTCCCCTCCATTACATTGATGACGATCCTCGTCACGACTGTTGGGCACGCTTTCTGGTTTGCAACCCCCGAAAATGAATGGAAGCAGCTTTTCTGGGACCATCTGCCGAGATGGCTTCTTGTGGACGATCCCAAGGTATTGGTGGGATACTATAAAGGGGAATCCAACCTCTCCACATTGGAGATCATCGGAGCATGGTTAGTGCCAACGCTCTCTTGGGCGGGATTCATGACGGTTCTGGTTCTCGTGATGCTGTGTATTAACGTCATTCTACGGAAACAGTGGGTCGAACGCGAACGCCTCGCCTACCCAATCACGCAGATTGCCTTCCACGTTACCCATAACACGAAATCACTGTTCTCACACCGCATCACTTGGCTCGGTTTTGGCATCGCGGCAGGCATTGCGATTCTCAACGGCTTCAGCTTTCTCTATCCGACACTTCCCACTTTACCCATCAAACGGATCGGTGGTTGGCGCGGATTTGGGCATCTGTTCACAGAAAAGCCGTGGAACGCTATCGGGGGTATCAGCATGTCCTATTACCCATTCGTCATCGGACTTGGACTCCTAATGCCGTTAGACCTTTCGTTCTCCAGCTGGTTCTTCTTCTTTTTCTACAAAGCACAGTTGGTAATGACGAGTGCGGTCGGACTGTCGAGTCTACCTGGGTTCCCATATATCGATCGGCAGTGCTTCGGTGCTGCGATCGGAATTTTCATCTCTGTGTTAGTGTTAAACCTCCGCCATTTTCGTGGGGTCCTCCGCATCGTACGCCACCGTACAGGTGAAGATGCTGACGAACCGATCCCATATAGATATGCACTGTGGGGGATCGTTGGTGGCTTGGCAATACTCTTTATTTTCTCCAGACGGATTGGCATGTCGTTTTGGCTAATTCCACTGTTCTTCGCAATCTATTTTATTATTGTGTTGGTACTGACACGGATGCGCGCTGAACAAGGGTTTCCCGTGCATGCCATGGAAAACATGCCGAACCATCACATCCTTGTTGACGCTTTCGGCACCCGGATGTTAGGCACAAACAACCTCGTTGCCTTGACGCTCTACCGATGGTTCAATCGGAGTTACACAAGCAATCCGATGCCGCATCAGTTAGAGGGATTCAAACTCTCAGAACGTTCCGGTATTGCGCCGAGGCGGTTATTCTTCGCACTATTAGGAATTTCAGCGTTCGCTGCCGTGATGGTATTTGGCGTTATCCTCTTCCTCTACTATACTTACGGCGCGTTAAACATGAGCGGCAGCAGCGGTTGGTCAACGGGTTTCGGCGGACGTGTTTTTAACGGACTCCAAGGTTGGCTCTATTACCCGACAGAGCCGAATTTCTACGCCACGGGCGGTATCGCATTTGGCTTACTTTTTTCGACCCTTTTGATGTTTATGCGGGCGCGTTTTTTCTGGTGGCCGTTCCATCCGATTGGATTCGTTGTCTCCAGCGATTGGGGGATGCGGTATCTATGGAGTTGTATGCTGGTGAGTTCGATTATCAAATGGAGCGTTTTGAAGATTGGTGGACCACGCGCATCGCAGCAATTAGTGATGTTCGCGATTGGGTTGATGTTAGGAGACTTTACGGTCGGCGGTATCTGGAGCCTCGTGAGTGTGGTGACGCAGCAACCGATGTATAATTTCTGGCCTTAATTTTTATTTTCTTCGTGAAATATACGTGAATATGGTTTTAACTTAACGGTATATTTTTGAGCAATTCGCCTTAAAAATGTTACACCAGTGTAACATTTTGTGTCCAGCGTGGAACGTTAGAGAACCCAGTCCCCGTAAGGGTTTGTTGATGTTTAATTTTCTGTTAGAAAAAAAATAATTTGGCGAAAAGTGTAACATTTTTGAGTTAGTGGTCAGCGGTCAGCAATCAGCAATCAGTGGTTGATAGTCAGTCAGAAACTTATGTATCTGCTGAAAACATTTGTGTCGGTTTCCGCGACAGTGTTTTGGAGATTGATACAACATTTACCTCTTTGGAAAGTATTATGATATATTATACTTTTTTTGCTAATCTATGTCAAGTTAAAAAAATAAATTAAAAGCATTAGTCTGTGCTTCTCTAATCCTGCCAATCCCAAAATCCTGATTCAGAAAACTCAGAACCCCAATTAATTGAGACAATAAGTTCCAGGGTTCTTCTGTCTCTTTTTTATTGCACGCCAAACCATTTCGTGCTATCCTATTCTTCAAGGAGATTAGGACATGCATCAACCCACAGCCCCCCATCGCACAACAAAAGATTTATCGCCCGAAGAATTAGCGGAATACCGCCAACGGCTCGATCAGCACCTTCAAAATCGGGAGGTAGATGAGGCGTTGCTGCAACGCGCATGGCAAACAGCACATCGGGTCGCAGCGATGCTCTATAAAGACTTCGGGGCAACACAAATTGCTGTGTTCGGGTCGCTTGCCGAGCGAGATTGGTTCTCAAAGTGGTCGGATATCGATATGGTTGTCTGGGGACTTTCGGGTGATACGTATCTCAGCGCGGTATGGGAAACCAGAAATTTTAGCCCTGAATTCAAAATTGATGTTATTAACTTTAGATAGTGCTAAAGGACGTTTTCGAGAGCAGATTGAGAAACAAGCTCTTCCTATTCAAGATAGGCAAACAAATTCTCACCAACAACTTGACTTTGGAGTAAAAAGTGAGTTGGACTCCGAAGCATATAAGCGGAAGTTAGGTCTGCGTATCGCTGAAAATCTTGAAGATATAGAACAGATTGTCGAGAAAATCACACAAAATTTTCAAAAAATGCAAACAGCCCCTGCTGAATATCAGGACGCTTGCAAAGCCACGCTTGACTTATACCTTTTCCGTTTCTACGCGCGGTTGGAAAACATTTTCCGACGTATTGCTCGACAAATCGATATGGATGTCATGAGGGGGCGAGGTCCACATAAAGACCTATTAGCACAAATGGCAGAAGCGAGACCATTACGTCCGTCTCTGATTTCCCAGCAAAGCGTTATAAACTTAGTGCCGTTTTTAAAATTTCGCTATCGGTTTGAGCATCTTTACCACTTTGAATTGAGCTTCAAGGAAACGGTAGAAAATGCTAAGCGGGTCCGCGCAGTATTTGATAGCCTTTCGGAAGAATTGAATGCCTTCATTGCTTGCTTAAAAAAAGAAAAAAATGACTGAACAAACTCTACTCCAACAAATCACAGACTTCTGCTCCCTGCTCCGACAGATGGGAGTCAACGTAACGACAACCAATCAACTCAGTTGGTGCCAGAGCGTCCAATTGATAGACATCGGTGATCGGGACGCGTTTTATCACACAGCGCGGACAAATCTCATCTCTCAAGACACCGACCGTGAAATATTCGATCTCGCTTTCAGTCTGTTTTGGCGATACCCGCGCACAGAATTTGAAGCCGTTGACACAGAAAGCGAAACATCTGAACCGTCAAGTCTCCAAGACCTTTCCGATATAAGCGATGAACAGGACATACTCGAACAGTGGCTGGACGCCGAAACAGAAGATGACGCGGAAGGCGAAGAAGACGACTCAACGGCTTATAGTGTGGAAGAGGTCCTGAGCCGAAAGGACTTTAGCGAGTTCACAACAGAGGATATGGAGAAAGCACGGGAGATCGTCGCGAAATTAGCCGCAATCTTGGCGACAAGACTGAGCCGCCGAAAGGTCGTCGGCAAAAAGGGCAAAATTATAGACTTCCGGCGGGGTTGGCGAAAGAGTCTCGCACACGGCGGCGAACCGCTCGAATTAATTCGGAAACAACAAAAAATTAAGAAGACAAAGATCCTGCTCCTCTGCGATGTCAGCGGCTCTATGGACTGCTACGCTAAATTTCTTATTCAATTTATATACGGCATGCAGAAAGAGTTAAAGGAAGTGGAGGTCGCAGTTTTCAGCACACATCTGACAGACATTACGGGACTCCTTCGGCGGAAAGGGTTAGCGGAGGGCTTAAATGAAGTGGCAAATGTCGTGCCAGATTGGTCGGGCGGCACAAAAATCGGTGAAAGTTTGCTGGAATTCTACCGACAGTTCGCGCCCTCCCTCTCGGCATATCGTTCAGTGGTCATCCTCATTAGCGACGGTTGGGACCGAGGCGATGTGGAAGTGCTGCGTCACTCAATGGAGATGTTGCATCGGCATGCCTATCGGTTGATTTGGCTCAATCCGTTGCTCGGTAGTGACGGCTATCAACCGATCTGTCGGGGCATCCGCACGGCGTTGCCCTATGTAGACTATTTTCTCCCAGCACACAATTTGGAAAGCCTTGCAGAACTCACAAAAATACTAATCCCTCTCTGGGCACAATAGCAGAAAGAACAGCAAAACAATCTTATATTCAAGAAAATGAGGAAATCTAACTATGCAAGTTCAAGCGGCAGTGATGCTCCAACCCGGTCAGATAGAAATCCGCGAATTTGAGAAACCGACACCTGCAGAGGATGCACTTCTGTTACAGGTCGATAGAGTCGGCATCTGTGGAAGTGATAAACACATGTATCTCGGGCACACTGCCCTGAAATTTCCGGTCATCCCAGGACATGAGGTTGTCGGGACGGTGGCAGAGATTGGTAAAGATGCAAATCAGGCTATGAACGTGATAGGTGGTCCGATCAAAGCAGGCGATCGCGTAACCGTTGTGCCGGGATCAAAAAACTGCGGTAGATGCTACTACTGCCTACACGTTCCAGGTCGTCCAACGCTGTGTTCCGGGCGGACGATCTATGGATTTAGCAACAGCGAAACCCCGCCCTATCTGAACGGCGAATTTTCTGAGTATACCTACATTCACGGAAATTCTTGGGTCTATAAGATGCCGGAAAGTATCCCTGATGCAATTCAGGTGTTGACAGAACCGGTAGCCGTAGCAACGCGCGCCGTTGAACGCGCTTGTGCGCCTGGAGTGCCACAAGTCGGCGACGGATACAGCATCGGAAATCGGGTTGCGGTTCTCGGATGCGGCCCAATCGGTCTGCTGGTTGTCGCAGTACTGCGTGATAGCGGTGCTGGTACCATCATTGCCACTGATCTCGTCGATAGTCGGTTAGAAATGGCGAAACAGATGGGGGCAGACGTTGTTATCAACGTTGGGAACACTACACCTGAAGAACGGATTGAACAGATACAAGACCTCACAAGTGGTGTCGGTGTGGATATCGCGATTGAGTGCGCTGGATTGCCGATGGTTTTCTCTGAAGCATTAGATGTCGTGCGACGCGGCGGGAAGGTTATCGAAGTTGGACACTATACAGATTCTGGGGATACCCAAGTCCGTCCGCATCAAATTTGTAATAAGGACCTGGATGTCTGCGGTGTGTGGGCATATCCACAAATCCAGTTTCAGACAGCGTTGGATTTCCTTCAGATAACACGCGCCCCGTTGGATGAACTGATAACGCATCATCTGCCGTTATACCAATTGGAAAAAGGCATTGACATGCTTGGACAAGAAGGTGTTTACAAGGTTGTGATTGAGCCACAATTGTAGCAAATAGGGCGTTCGCTACGCTTGACCGCTAACCAAAATCATAGGTAGGACGAAAAATGAAGAATCATAGAGGTATGCACATATTGATATATTGCTATATGCTGCTGTATTTCGGAATCGGGCTTAAAGTGGCTGCTTTTGCCGATAGCGAAGCATCTCCTGTCAAAGGTCTCCCTTCCTATGAGGCATCGGAGGAGCCGCCTCTCTATAAAACCATCGAAAGTGCGAAAACCTACATTGTGCAACATCAGAACCGAGATGGTGGTTGGCCCCTGGTCCCCGGCGGAGAGAGCAATGTTGAGAACACAGCGTTCGCGATTTGGGGGTTAATCGATGCCGGATGGGGGACAGGATCTCAGGTAATCAGAACTGGCGTTATGTACCTCAGGAACACCCAGTGGGACAACGGGAGTTGGAACAACAACACTGCCCATACCGTTTTTGCGCTCGTGGCTTTAGCAACAGCAGAAACCGATCCAGAAATCCGTTTTAAAGGGCTTCAATGGCTAAAAAAAGCACAAAATCCAACGGGTGCTTGGGGGAAAAAAGAACGTAGTGCTGACAATGTGCTTTATACCGCCGCTGTTTTAGCAGGTTTCAGGCGGCTCGGTTTCAAACAGAACTTTGCCCCTGTCTCCAAAGGGGCAGATTGGCTTGCAGAAAGTATCAACTATGACAGCGGTTGGGCACTACAACGCGGCACGCAGTCGGATATTTTCGTCACATCTTGGGTGATACAAGGTTTAGAACCCGTTTACGACATCGATGCCCAAATCGCGTGGCTAAAGCAGCTACAGAACAATGACGGCGGATTCGGCAGATATAAAAACAGTCCCAGCGATCCCGAAATTACCGCCATCGCGGTTATGGCACTCGCCGCCGGAAACGACCCACTTAACACCCGTCGTGTCTCTATCAACTACTTGACAAGTATCCGGCAGGAAGACGGCAGCTTCATCAGCAATACACCTATAGAACTAACAAAACCGGTTGCTAATTTGCAGTCAACCAGTTTTGTCCTTATCGCTATTCACGCGAAAACCGCAGATGAATTGGCTCTGGAGTGAGAGTGATAGACACCCCCGAAATGCAGCTACCGCGTCTCGTCAGCACCACCGGTGCCTCGCCACACCAGGGCCCCCGGCATAACATAGTGTTCACCTTTGGTTATCTGAGCGACCTGACGTTGGAAACTATCCGTCATGGAACTACTTTGCATGGAAGTGACACCGCCAATCACATAAACCTTTGCCCGGGCACCGCGACACACTGAAATCGCTTGCCCGACGCTATATCCTTTTTCGGTGCGTTTGCTCGTTGGTTCGTCTGTGACAATGATAAGGATGAGGTCTCGTCCCGGTTCTGTCTGAAGTTTCGGTACCCCTTCAATGACCGCATCCAAGAGATGCTCATCCCCAGTTTTTGGGAGGCGAAAAAGCGATCTTACCTCTTCGGAATCCAACGGCGGCTTGGTCACAACAATAGTACTTTCGCCGCCACCGACTGCCGCCCAAAACCGGATCATCCCAAACCGATAATCCAATCCTGCCGACTTAAACACAGAGACCATCTGATCCAAACCGTCACAGGCAGCATCCGTCTTGGTTTCCATACTTAGACTATAATCGAAAATGAACACAACATCCACGGTTCCTGGACGACTCTCAACAAGATTCTCCGCAATGCGCTTGAATATCCCATCCACGCGAAGTATGGCTTTATCCGCAATTGTCTCGCCACTCTGGATCCGTTGCCCATCCATCCGACGCTGGTTCGAGTCAATCGGATACCATTTTCCGTTCGTCTCATCTGTGAGTTCTGCTTGGACCCGTTCGCTAATGCCGATGAAATTGAGTTGAACGTCGTTTCGACGGGACAACTTGATAATCTGTTCTCCAATCCTGTTTTTCGCTTTTGCGTCTGTCCATGAAGTCCGCATGCGAGAGTTAGTAACCACGACAAATTGGGTTGTAACCCCATCACGGAATTCCAACTCGTTCAGACCCTTCACGACTGCATCGAGTCCATATCCAGATTGAACGTTATTTCCGGATTCAACCTGCATGTCCTGGAGTACGTTGGTAACGCTGAGATAGTCAAACGTCCACGGCTGCAGTGCCACACGCGGTTCACCTTGCACTGAGTGGAAACTCACCAGCGCGAATCTATAGTCGATCGTCTTTGCCTCTATAACAGCAAGCATATCGACAATCTTCTTTTCAAGATCAAAGAGATGTCCCGCCATCCGTTTGCTACCATCAACAACGAATACAATATCTACTTTCGGGTTTTGGGCGTGCTGTGTTGTCCGTTGCGCAATATCTTTAAGACTCGCACCTATATCTGCCTTGAGTACATCCTTTTTTTCCTTGGCACTTGGATCAACCATTATCCTGTGTCTGCGCCGGGGTGGACGAATCTGCGCTGCCGCCTGCAGTGCGCCTACTAACATACTAATTACACACAAGCAACATATCCACTGTCTTTTCATACGATCTCCAAATTAAAATTTAATAAAATAGGTAGCGACTTAAACTAATACGTATCCAAGTCAATCTCCTCCTCGCTAAACCGAAGGTGCGCCTGATTGATTAATTCAACAACAGCATCCCACTGCTTTCGCGTTTCGTCAGAAATACCTTCCCTCTCAAGTGCTTCAGCAAATTTAAGGAGCGTTTCGCTAAACTTGTCCTGCAGGTAGACATACTCTTCCGTCTGATCTGCATTTTTCGGTGGTTCAAAGTTTGAAATGCTCTTTGCATATCTGGCGAGCCGTTTCGCTGCTGCAATCGCTTTCGTCTTGCTCTCCTTTTCATCGAAGTAGTCAACGACCACGAAATAGTCATCTATCATCAACATCATGAGTGCTTTAAGGTCTTCGACTTCAGGCATATCTTGCGCTGGCGTATCAGGTTCTGGTGTCCGCTCTACCTCCGGTTCCGATTTCTTTTTTGAAAAGAGAGCATAACTCATCACCAAGGTCTTTTTAGGCAGCAAAGCGACTGCGTTTGCAGCATCCTCATGCCCGTTAATAGTCTCAACGTCCACCCCAACCTTGAAAGTGTCGTCTATACCCATACCGATGAATTGTCCGAGAGATTCTGGACTCGCAATCGCGTTGGATTCCTGATGCTCGTAGATTTCTACTTTCACCACTTTTCCCGTCATATCCAGTCCGACAGCACCTTTAATAACACCGCCTGGTCCGTCAGCATTCGCAAACAATACCAAGCCCATAGGTCTCTTTTCAGCACTGATCGGAATATAGAAAACCTGTTTCTGATCTTCCGCCAGAAGTTTAGCACCAAGTTCTTTTTCGATTACAGCAATCTGGTCCGCTGTAAGTGTAGCATTTCTCAGAACGAATTTTTCCGCTTCCGGAAAGATAGCCATTAGTTTTGGATCCGATAACTCCGCTTCATCGGCGTTACCAATCCATGGCACGCTTACTATGAAAACGACAAATGCTAACAACATATTCGCACGGAATTGGCGGTTGATTTGAAAACACATTTACAGGCTCCTTATCGGCGATTGTTACAAAAATCTGATTGCTATGCGTCGTCAGTTATACCAATTCTAATTGATAATTCCTCTTAAAAGGTTGACTATTTTTCAGCGATGCTCGGTGCGGTTAGAAACCGCACCTACCGGGTGTGGTGTGAGTGGGTTCGGTTAATGCGAGATAAACTTTTAGAAATGGTATTAGTTTGATACAAATCTTTTTTTTCTATCTCTGTAAGTCTACCAGAAATGTCTATTTTTACAAGGGTTTTTGTTAGATTTCTATTTAACCACCTACAACCCCAAGACCTCTAACCGGAAGCTGATACTATGACGACCTAACGATAACACTTCAATGTCAGGTCTGGTAGGCACACTCACCCTAGGTCTTAAATAACTGAATTGATAACTAAACGATCCATATAACTGAGCGACTCCAAAGATGCTATCAATAAGTCTTCTGTTAACTCCAATAGACACCTCCGCCCCAAAAGTATTTTGGATGTTAGCGGGCGCAGCGAACTTTTCAGTAAATGCGTAGAAATTCGTTCCGAACCCAATAAAGGGTGCCCATTTCCCACGCCCACTCAGTGTCAGCATCACCCCAACGGTCTCCACACTCAACATGCCAAACGGTAAGATATCAGCGTTTCCGCCGCGAGTATCGACAACATAACTACTAAACGGAACAGAGAACCGAAGTGCAGGCGTTAATTGAAATCCGATAGTGAATTCGTCAGTGCGCGCTATCTCCAATTCGTTATCAGTGATCGTTAATCCGCGACCAACGCTTACGACACCGCCTTTTGCGACATGCAAGTACTTTTCAAGTTCAAGTGCAGCATCAACAGTTGGCAACTCTATAAGAGCAAGGAGTAAACAGATGCTGAATGTTATTAGAAGTTTCATGATTTCTCCAATGTATCAAAATCTTCTCTATCGTTGGCGAACCCAGTGCTCAAGCGGATAGAAAAGAGAAAATAAAACAGGGGCTAAGATAAGGTTAGCCACTGTTGCAGAAACCATACCGCCAAAAGTAGGCACTGCAATGGGCTTCATCAATTCCGCCCCGGTAGTCGTGCTAATTTCTGCTAACATGATTGGTAATAACGCCAAAATTGTCGTTGCTGTGGTCATGACGATCGGACGGACGCGCAATAAGCCAGCATTAATCACGGCTTCGTCAATCGGTTCACCGCCTCGGACGCGTTCCAGTAGGTATTCAATTAAAACTATGCCATCTTCTACAGCTATGCCAAATAAGGCTATATACCCCACCCAAACTGCCGTACTGTATTTAATGGCATAACCACCGCCGAGTGCCTCTGGTATGTATTGCATCAACCACTGCATCCACATGCCACCGATAAATGCGAAAGGAATCGCAAGGAAGATTGAAAACATCGCAGAAGGCGACTTGAACTGGAGGTATAGCAATATGAAGATGACAGCAATACACACCGGGACGACAATTGCCAACCGACTGCGAGCTTCCAGTTCAGCTTCATACTGACCACTAAAAGCGTAGAAGTAGCCTTGCGGTAAAGTCGGTTTAATCTTTTCATCAAGCGTCTTTTGCGCTAACGCCACGAAGTCAACCAGCCCAATGGTGTCAACATCTACATCACAAAAGACGCGAGAAAAGAGTAGTGTATTTTCGCTTGCAATCTTCGCTGGTCCCGGTCGTCTTTCAATCGTTACAAGTTGCTCAAGCGGAATATGAAGCCCTTTCGGTGCTGGCACGAGAACACGTTTGAGTGCTTCAACATTATCCCGTAGCTCCCTCATGTAGCGGATACGAATCGGAAACCGCTCCCGCCCCTCAACGGTATAGGTTAAATTCATACCACCGATTGCTGTCATGATGATTTGCTGGACTGTTCGGATTTGGATGCCGTAGCGCGCCGCCGCCTCTCTGTTGATGTGAAATTCAAGGTGCGGCTTATTTCCAATGCGTTCGGCATAGGGACCCTGCGCCCCTTCAAGTTTAAGGAGCTCCTGCTCAATCCGTACGGCAATCTCTTCAATCTTCGCGAGGTCCTTACCAAACACTTTGATTCCGATTGGGGTTTGTATACCCGTTGCGAGCATATCCACGCGATTGCGGATGGGCTGCGTCATAATAGGTGAAACGCCCGGCATTCGGGTCGCCTCTGTCAGCTCGGTGATAAGTTCGTTGCGGTTTTTTGTACGGAAGTAAGTCTTATGCTCGAGGGTCGGCTCAATTTCCTCGGCGATCTGATGCAGTTTCACTTCAGTCTCAGATTCGCCAATCTTGACCTGTTCCAACCCCATTCCCGCCATCCGTTCTTCAGAGAGAAGCTCTTCCAAAAGGATCCGTAACAACCAGACCCGATAAAGTTTTTCGCGCTCGTCAATTGACAGATAAGAGTTGTGGTACGTTGTCGCCAAGGTATCAAATCGCTTTATGGCGGCTTTAGCAATGTTATCCGAAAAATCAGCGTTAATATGACCGGCGTGTTCCTCACTCATAAGACCGCCACGTTTTAAGCGTTGAACGAGGTGATCCACAAGCCCCGTCGTCGCGCTATGTTTAACAGCACGCCGGGGCCATTCTGCTGGATCAACTATATTGACAATGGTTTCAAACATGCCAATTGGAGCGGGATCGGTTGCTGTTGTCGCGCGCCCTAACTTTCCAACGACGAGTGAAACCTCCGGGAATCGATTCATAATCAAATCCTGTTTTGTCATCACATCTTTGGCTTGCGTAATCGAGGCACCCGGGAGCAGCACCGGCATAAATAGCAGTGCCCCTTCGTTAAGTGGCGGCATGAATTCTTGCCCAATATTCTTATAGAAAGGCGTTAGTGGTATACTCGCGATAAAAATCAACACTGCCAAAACAACAACCGCGAGTTTTGTCCAAATATTTTTTACAGCCAACTGGATAACCGGACGATAGATGGTTCTGAGCAACCAAGTAATCCCATCCGCTAACTTTCTCAGAGGCCAACCGAGCAACGCCAGAAGTTGTGACACTCGCTTGGAAACCGTCCCTGTCCGGGTCCGCGTCGGATCTGTGATTAGAAACGACGCTAAAACGGGTACAAAACTAATCGCCAAGAGGGCTGCACCGAGCATCGCAAATGTTTTTGTATAGGCAAGCGGCTTGAAAAGCTTACCCGCCTGACCCGTAAGAGAGAAAACAGGTATGAACGCAACAATAACAATAAGCATTGCAAAGAAGATAGGGGGCCCCACCTCCTTGGCAGCACGGGTTGCAACTTGCAGCTTGCTTTCACCAGGATGCGGTTCCCGCAAAAGTCTCGCGATATTTTCCGTCATCACAATACCGGCATCCACCATGACACCAATCGCGATGGCAATACCACCCATCGACATGATATTTGATGGTAGACCAATAATTCGCATGCCCACAAACGAAAGCAGAACTCCCATCGGCAAGACAAGTGCTATTATCAGGCTACTTGAAACTTGTCCCAAGAATAGCAGGATAACAATTGCCGCAACGATGATTTCCTCTGTCAGCGTTTCCTTCAGCGTGTCCGTTGCACGGTGAATGAGATCACTCCGGTCATAGAACGGAACAATTCGGACCCCCGGTGGAAGTCCAGGTGTGAGTTCTGCTATTTTCGCCTTGACGTTCTCAATAACACGCAGTGGATTATCACCGTATCGCATGAGTACGACACCACCGGTCGCTGGAATGCCCGCTTTGTCTAAAGCACCACGCCTAAAATCGGGACCTTCGCTAACTGTCCCAAGGTTTTTGACGTAGATCGGAACGCCATTGTGTTCCTTAACAACGATGTTTTCTATGTCCTCAATGCTTTTGATAAAACCCAAGCCCCGAATCAGGAATTCCATCCCGCCTTCCTCAATAACCTTAGCACCAACATCAAGGTTGCTCCCTCGGACGGCGTTGTAAACCGCCGACAGCGGCACATCATACGCTAACAAAGTGTTTGGATCGATGTCGATCTGATACTGTTTGACGTATCCACCAACCGAAGCGATCTCGGAAACGCCATCAGCAGAGGCGAGATAGTAACGAACCGTCCAGTCTTGGAGCGTCCGAAGTTCATGAAGTTCTAAATTGGAGGCGATAAGTTCCTCCCCATCTTCTGGACAGGTGCCCGGATCGGCATAGCGTTCTGTCGGATGCTTAGGGCAATAATATCCGTTCTCAACAGTGTACCAAAACACCTGTCCGACCCCCGTTGCATCGGGACCGAGGACCGGTACAACCCCCTCCGGCATGTCTTTTTGGGCGAGATTCATTCGCTCCAATACCCGTGTGCGAGCCCAATAAAAATCGACATCATCTTTAAAGATTATATTGATATAACCAAAGCTAAACATTGAAGTCGAGCGAACATCTTTGACATCGGGAATCCCAAGCATGGTAATACTCAACGGATAGATAACTTGATCCTCGATATCCCTTGGGCTTCTTCCGGGCCAATCTGCAAAGACAATAACTTGGTTTTCACCGATGTCCGGCATAGCATCAATTGGTGTGCGGTTCAATGCCCACCAACCCGCCATGGTGACAAAGACAAAGATAACCAATACCAAGAGGCGATTTTTCATGCAGATTTCAATAACTCGGTTAATCATATTGCCACCCACTTCTTATAAGCGTGCTCTGCCAATCGCATTGTCTCTTATAGTGAATGTTATAATTTTAATGAGACACTCTGTCGGGGTTACAAACCCCTCCTACAGCATGTTTTGAACCTAATGCTTTGTCAGGTCAAAGTTGAAGTATAGCAGTCGCGAGCACAGCTCGCTCCTACAAAAAACCACGACGCAGTGGGCAATCTAAGCGTGTTCTAAATAATTCTTACCCTCATTTTAGAGTGGACAGAACACTAATAGTCTGTCAACCTTCAAATAATGGGGAAACCCCGGTTCGTAGTAGTGCGATTTATCGCACGTCAGGAACGGGCAATGAATGGTTTCCCTACTACAAACTGCCTCTCAGTTTAGATGTGACAGAACACTAAAATGTCTCTTTAATGTTGATGGACAGGCGGTTTTGATTCTTCACCGCCGAGCGCGCCACCATAAGCACCTGATGCAGAACCCGTCAATTGCGTCTGTGAGTCTATCAGGAAATTGCCATGCGTAACAACCATATCGCCAGGGGTAAGCTCACTAACGATGGGATAGTATCGGCGTTTGGTTTGCGAACCATCCGATGTTCCCCAAGCTTCAGGGCCCACCTCAACTTCAATCTGTTCATAACCCGATTTGCCACGATCCACGAAGACTATCTTCCGTAAACCCGTGTTAATGACCGCACTCTTAGGAACAGTTAAGACTTCACCGGTCATAAGAAGTGGCTTTCCATCACGCGAACATAGCCCCGGTACAGTCGCATACTCATCGGGATGGTCAGGACATACATATTTGAAAATCAGTGGTGGCAGATCTGAATGGACGGTTGGTTGATGTGTATGGAAATGGGTGTCAGTTCCTGTCGCCGTCGGCTGTTTTTCAACGAGATCCATGCCACAGATAGGACATTCTCCGAATTCTTCAGACTGCACTTCAGGATGCATCGGACACGTCCAAACAGTTGCTGGAGTTTCTGCCGGTGCAGATACCTCCGCTCTTTCAACGAGATCCATACCGCAGATAGAGCATTCACTGAATTCCTCAGATTGTACCTCAGGATGCATCGGGCAGACCCACTTTCCCTCTACTTCAGACCCCATGATATCGGAATGTGTCAGCTCCAGATCCATACCACATATTTCACATTCAGTGGGATGTTCAGAAGTAATCCATGGATGCATCGGGCAGGCATACGGTGCTTGAGAGATCGCGCCATGGGTATAGATTTCTGCAAGTGTCGGTTTTATCTGAAGCGTTACATACATCCCTGGACGGAGTCGTCCAGTCGGATTAGGCACCTCTATTTGAACTTTCTGGGTCCGTGTTTGTGTGTCAAAGAATGGATAAATGTAAGTAACTTTGCCAGAAAATGTTTGCCCAGGCATTGACTGTGTCGTAATTTCAACCGCTTGCCCCATGTAAATCCACGGCAGTTCATATTCGTAAACATCCGCCATAATCCATAAACTACTGAGATCCGCAATACGGTAAAGATTCATACCTCTGTTTACATGTTGACCTTGGCTCACGTTCATGTGAACTACGGTACCAGCCATCGGAGCGAACAGTGGTAAAGTTGTACTGACTTCCCCACGGTTACGAATATCCTCAATCTGGTTTAAGGTTAATCCGTACAATTCAAGTTTGGACTTCGCAGCGACAAGTGTTTGTTCAACTGATTTGCGAAGTTGCACGTATTCTGTATTCTGAAGTTCCTCAATACTTTTAAGTGCTGTCAGATATTCTTCTTGTGCTGTGACTAATTCCGGGCTGTAGATAGACAAAAGTTCGTCCCCCTCACGCACCTTGATACCGGTAAAGTCAATGTGCAAGTCCTCAATCCATCCGGAGATTCGTGTTGAAGCATAAGCCATACGCGTCTCGTTATAATCCAAAACACCAACGGTTCGGATTTCACGCGATACCTCTCGGAAAACGACCGGCTCGGTGCGCACCGGAATTAACGCCTTCTGTTGTTCAGTGAGTTCTAACCCTGAACCTTCGTAGATAGGAATCAGATCCATCTTACAAACCGGACAACTACCGGGTTCTGGCATTTTGACCGTGGGGTGCATAACACAAGTCCAGAACCGAATCGCTTTTGCTTCATCTGAGGATGCTACCATTGACGCATGGTCAGCGTGTTCATCCATACCCGATAGGTCCTTCGATACTGAGTCATGTTCTTCACTAACACGATGCGCCATTTCAGCGTTCTCTTGCTGATTACAGCCGAATATAAAAAGCACGGTAATTATCAGTGCGGTTGCAAGGTAGAAATTTTTATACATTTTGTGAACTCCTTGTATTGTCCGTGTTTTGCTTTACGGATTAGACGCGCGTCTCTCAAAAGAAATTAGCAACGAATACACGCTAAGATTCTATACAAGAAAAGACTATTCTCGAGTCAATGGATGCTTTGGTAATATTATCCCAACTGCCTGTTCTAACTGGGCGAGATGTTGGCGATAATCGCGCAATGCTCGCTGTTCTTCAATCCTCAAATTTAATAAAGTACGTTGCGCGTCAAGAAAACTCAAAAAGTCAATTTGTGCCGCTTGGTAAGCCGTGTTCGAGGCATCCAACGCCTGCCGTGCCTGCGGCAGCAGCGTCTGTCGATAGAGCCGAATACTCCGATTTGCTGTTTCCATAGCGAAATGATGTTTTTTCACAACAAAGCGAAGATCGCTTTCGAGTTTCTCAACCTGATGCGTCATCGCTTCAATCTTGACATCCATTTCATGGATATACGAACCTCGATGTGCGAACCATGCCGTATTTGCTGGATTCAATGTACGTCTCGTGGAAAATGTCATCGGCATTTTTTCTTTGTGTTTTAAGTCTCCCATACTCCGGCTTTCAAAGTAACTCGGACCGAGAGTCGGGTCAGGATATGTCATTTGCTTCGCCATTTCCACCACCAAACCCATCTTACTGATTGTCAACTTCTGTTTTTGGATTTCCTGACGTTTCTCAACTGATAACGGATACAACTCAGCCAAAGTAGGTATAACGCTACTCTCTTCAATTAGCACTGGAACTCCTAACGGCAAATCCGCAGAAACGTTCAACAACGTATTAAGACGCGCAATAACAGTCTCCCGCTGTTGTTCGAGCGTAATAATTGTATTCGCCAATTTCGATAACTCTACCTGCGCCATAATAACGTTTGAATATTTGCCCCGTCCTACGCGAAACTTTGTCTGAGCAATAGCAATCATCTGCTCCAGCAATTTTTGATTTTCTTCGTTAATACGGATCGCCTCAGTAACAAAAAGATAATCGTAGTAAGCTAACCTGATTTCGGTCACCAGATCACGCAGAGCGATTTCAAACTCTTTTTCCGCAATTAGTACATCCTCAGTAATAATCTGTCCTTTTAATGCTAAGGTCCCCGGGAACGGAAATTTCATTGCCATCATCTCTTTATGCTGTTTCGGTCCAACTTTCGTATCCAGTTGTTTTGTGAAGGCGTTATACTGGCGTAACACGTTCTCTAAGTAAGCAGCCTGCGGATATCTTTTCAGTATCGCCCGAATTTTTTCTCGGATAGATTTCAACCCTGGGTTCCACTCGTACCCGAATGCCACAAGGAGTTCCAACGTAATCGGCTCAGCAAGCCGCGCCTGCGCTGCTTCAGGAGACGCTGCCAATTGACGATAAGCTTTCACAGGGTCTGTTGAAACATCGTAAAACAGATTTGGCATCGGTGTCTCACTTTCTAATCGCGCTTGCCACTCTTTCTGATATTTCAACACCTCTGCTTCAATTTCGCTGAGAAACGGGTCCGGTTCCACAATCGGTTCGTTCTCAGCATCAGCAATCTTCTCTTCTATCTCCGTATAGTAATATACTGGTTGCGTTAACGCAGTGTCACGCAATTCTTGGTACGTTTCCAGTTGATGATTCGCACATCCACCTACCAGAATAGTGAACATCATAAGGCTGATGAATAAGGGAACAGAACATTCCCGATAGTGAAAAAAGTAGCGATACAGTGTGCTGAAAATGGCGTTACGTTGAACGTGTCTGAACAACACAACCATTCGAGCAAATAGATATTGCAGTCTGTCTCTACTGCGTAGTCTGTGAATCATCAATCCTTCCCCCGACGAGCTGCTCTAACCGAGCGAGGTTCTGCTGATAGTCCGCAATCGCACGCAGGCGAGCGAGATTAAAATTCAACCAGACGCTCTGCGTCTCAAGAAACCCAGTAATGCTTTTGGGACCTTCTTGGTGCCATGTCTCAGCAACTTCAATAGCAGTACCTGCTTGTGGGATAAGCGTGGTCTCATAGAGTTCAACGAGCCGTCGCGCGTTCTCAAGTCGAAAATAAATCTTTCGGAGGGCAACCCGCGTTGTATCCTCAAGGGAATGCTTGTTCGCCTTAACGACCTCATGATTTTGCTGAGCTTCTCGAACCTTGCTACTATTCTTTAGATCCGACCACGGAATTGTTATACCAAAACCGATGGTGAACGGATTTTTACCACTACCAAGGGTGTCCTGCATCAAGGCTTTACCCGTTTCTATTGTCATTAAATCAAGCTTAAGCATGGGTTTGGTTTGAAGTTCTGCAAGTGCAATCCCCTCGCTAGCTTTCTCAATGCTTAATCCGGCAATCCGTAATTCCTGCCGTTTTGACAATGCTTGTTTCTCTATATCAACCAATCCTACATCAAGCGGTTCGTACGGAACAGGCATTGTCGGACCCAGTGCCGTTGCTGAAGGAATCGATAGAATTCCTGTGATGTTTGCATGTTCAACGCGTTGTAACTCCTCCAGCAGGATAAGATCATATTCCAATTGCGCGAGTTGGCTCTGTGCATTCAGGACATCATTGAGCACAGCCTTGCCTTCGGCATAACGAGTGGTGGCAATCGTGAGAATAGAGGCTACCAGTTCGTGATTCTGTCGCGTCAACTCGACTGCCCGTTGGAGATATGCCAACTCGTGGTAACCCAGTTTCAATTCAACAATAAGATCACGTATCACCTGTTCGTGCTTGACTCGCTCAATCTCAATTGCCTTCTTGATGACCTCCCCTGCCGTATCAAGCGTACCAGGGTACGGAAATGTCTGTGAAAAACTAACCCGATGACGCTGAGGCCCCACGCGCGTCTCCACGCTTCGCAAAAAGTAACCATACATGAACATCGGATCAGGCAATGCTGTTACTTGCAGGTATTGCTCAATTGTCGCCTGCCACCGCGCTTTTGCAGCTTTAACTTTTGGACTTCGCTCAACAGCAGCCCGAATTAAACTTGGCAGTTCAAGCGTCTCAGCAAACAGCGTCGTCCCATCAGTTTGCTCCGGCGTTGGCACTGTCTGCGTCATTCCGTATGCCTCCATTTGTACCAGAATACCAAACATCAGCACACTTCCAATAATGACGACTGCGACTTGGTAAAGCACACTAACTTTACGCATCATCGTCTCCTTGTTAATAGTCCTCAGCTAACAGCAATCAGCAGAGAGTGTAACTTTAACAGAAACCCTTTTACTGAAGGCTGAAAGCCGAAGACTGAAAGTCACTAAAGTGAAATTTTAACAGCAGGACTCGTCACCCGAATGCGAACCTTGTGTTCATCACCCGTTGGCATAGCGATAAACCCTTCGTAGGTGCGAGTCATTTTACCATATTTCAGCAATGTCATCTTCGTCTCCCCTTCGGCATTGGTAACCTGAAGGGCGAGCTTCACATCGCCTAACGTAGCCTCTCCGTGACCTTGTATCGGGTACACACTGAAATAGTGTGTTTTTCCCTTAATCTCATCGGCTTTTATCATGCCTCCCATTCCCATGTGAGACATCATTCCTTTATAAGCATCCGTAGTTAACACGTTGAGATCGAAAGTCAAATTTCCTACTGAAATCGTTTGGAGGAACTTATCTGGATCCGCCTTAAACATCTCTGCCTGCATGTCGTTGCAGAAATAGTAGACTTTTCCGTCCTGTTCAACTTTAACCATTGCCGAAGGCTTCATCATCATGCCATCAACTACACAACGTACTTTGTCGTCATCAGCAGCCATGTGATTACCATGCTGATGAGCCTCATGTTCTTTGTGCGCTTCCTCCGCATTAAGCGAAAAGATCGAGAACAGCAGCACAGTTAGAACTGCCAAGAAAGATGCGATGATTCGCCGCGTCAACTTCGTTTTCATACGTTACTCCTTTTTTGCGCTGCCTCAGTGGTTGTCAGACTTCTGACGGGATTAGAAGAGTGTACTGACAAACAGAAGGCTGCATTGTTTTCCGTTGAAAATTAAAATGAGTAGGTTGTGGTCAAAGAAACCAAATTGCCAAATTCAATCGCATCACCTTCATCATAAAGAGTCTCTTGCGTCAGTGGAAACATAACGTTGGCAGACACAACAATGCCATCTAATGTTGCCAAGGACATACCAAGTGCTGCCATGCTATAACGCAGTCCGGTATTAATATCACGCTCCCCATCCCAAATGGCAGCGGATTGATAAAATCCGAGATAGTTTCCATTAAATGAAAGCCAATCAAAGAGACGATACATAAAACCGGCTGTATAGCTTAACTCCACTGGACCTCGATACGTCTTGCTATTTTCATAGAACGGAAACGTGCCACGTGTCGAAGCAGTGATCATCATACCCCGATAGAGAGGTAAACTGTATCGCAAATTAACAATTGGGTTAAAGGTACCAGTGCCGAATTGGATATGGAGGTGTTCGATGCCGGCATCCCCAAGTTTCCATGGATTTTCTTCTGTTCTACCGGTTGGAATTGTCGTGCCTAACCGGGCAAACAATATATCACCTGCTTTAAAAAGCCCACGAAACTTATAGCCTAAGAACAAATCTGAATCCGCAAGCCCGGTATAGGTTTCATTCCGATGATGGATGTCTCTACTCCGCAAAATGGCTTGCTTATCTTCGGTAGTCACCGGATCAATCCACTCAATGCTTGCTCTTTGGTCTTTGACCGCATACGGAACATTTGCCTGCAACATCCATTGATCGTTAAGCAAGTATTGTAACCCAACATCAATCCGGTAAGTACTCAACGCCACACGGTGTCTATGCAAAGGAGCATCTATTATCTCTCCTGCTGCAGACAGCCCTGTTGACGCTCGATGCCCACCTCGTGCATCAGGCGAAACCAACATATTGACATTTACTTGAAATTGCTCTATCTCTTTTGAAGCCAAACTGACTTCACTCATCATACCGCTTGGCGGTAAGACGGGATTGCTTCAAGCTGGGCAACTCTCTTGTGCGAATCCGAAAGAGACAAAAACCCAACTGAACAACATCACGCAGAAAAACAAACGCATTTTCATAATTTGTAATTTATACCATCCATAAAATATTGTAGCGCAGCAAGACACAAGACTTCTCACTACAGATCTATTAGCAGTTCCCGGCACAAATTTTCACTCAAAGAGAACGCGGGAAAACGATATGTAAAAGTATTGGTAATAGTAATAAAGGATAGGTGAATGCTTCAGGAATTTTTTGGAAACTCACCTAAGACAGGATAGATGGAGGACCTCTACGGGATAGAGAGTGGTCGGGGAAAAACGTGGAAATTAAAGGTATGCGGAGCGTTTGGAGTGACTCCGACGGTGTGATAGGTAAAGTCGCTGAGATAGGAAGGATTGAGACGAGCGACCGTCCGATCAATTCACGGAATTCGGACGTGTTGTGCCTGTCATCTGGAATCACAAGTTCTAAATTGGTCGAGCAACACAATTTACCGCTTTCCGACGGTATTTCGGCTCCATCCGCTGCGCCTGTCTTGGTACTCCGGCAGCAGCTTGATTGGACTTCTACAGTTCCGGGCAGGACCTTTTGAGATCCATCGTGACAGAACTTCTGTTCAAAAGCCGAGCATAGAAGCGGGCATACCGAATAAACATACAATAGTCCTACAAGTAGAATGAGAACTTGTCGATGTCTCTGCAACATTGCTCAATCAACTCCGCTATTTCATCAGAAAGTGGGAACCAAATAAACGCTTTAGGGTATTATACACCAAAATCTCAAAAAGTTGCAAAAAAAAATCAGGCAGCCGAATGGACCTCAATTTCATTCTTTTCTCATGAGATATTAAGTTGGTCAACTTTGCCAGGATGAGCATCGTTTTTTAGAGGACCGTCACATTATGTGGAATCTCTACGGCGCGGCGCTCGAATATCCAATAAATGCCCAAATTCAAGTTGCATCGCAGAGAAAAATAAGATATACTATACCATAAGTATCTGCGCTGAGTTTGTGATATTCTCAAATGCCACTTTCTATCAGAAAAGAGAAACAGAGATCGGAATCAAGCTGGTGTAGTTTAAATCAAGACGGAGGCAATCTCATGCCGTATATTAAAATTCCAAAGGAATGGGAAATTCCTGAAAATCAGGCAACATCTGAATCAGATTATATCAATCGTCGGAAGTTCATTAAAGATTTGGGATTAGCGGGCGCGGGTGCGTTACTCTTTTCGAGTTCAAACGCCTGTGCACAGAACAAAGGGGTCGAAAAACAGTTAGAGCCGTATCGTGCACAGAAACTTAATGCTGAAAATAATCCGAACTTTACAGTAGATAGACAGATGACCGACGAAGTTGTTGCTGCTACCTATAACAACTATTATGAGTTCACCACCTCCAAGAGCGGTGTTTGGAAAGAAGTGAAGAAATTCAAAACACGGCCTTGGGAAATCGAAATATCAGGACTCGTCGAAAAACCGATGACCTTGGATATTGATGATTTAATCAAACAGATGCCGTTGGAAGAGAGAATCTATCGTTTTCGGTGCGTTGAAGCATGGGCAATGGTGGTCCCTTGGATCGGCTTCCCGATGAAAGCACTCCTTGAAAAAGTTCAGCCAACAGCGGATGCCAAATATGTGCGAATGCTCACATTCATGGATTCAGAGGTAGCACCGCAACAACGCAATTTGCGCTATCCGTGGCCCTATTATGAAGGACTCACATTGGCTGAAGCGATGAATGACTTGACAATACTCACTGTCGGCATTTACGGACACATCCTACCGCCACAGCACGGGGCACCTATCCGGCTCATCGTACCTTGGAAGTATGGGTTCAAAAGTATTAAATCTATTGTTAGCATTGAATTGACAAACAAGAAGCCACGCACTTTTTGGAATACGCTTGCACCGCGGGAGTACGACTTTGAGGCGAACGTCAATCCGAACGTGCCGCATCCGCGGTGGTCACAAGCCAGTGAGAGAATGATTGGAACCGGAGAAAGGCTCCCAACAATGATTTACAACGGTTACGGCAGCGCAGTCGCTCATCTTTATCCGTAGGTTTCGTGGTGAACCTCACGCGTGTTGGGAGGGACGGGTGACTAAATATGAAAAACCTTATTCTTTTCCTATTACTACTGCCGATACTTTCAGCATCAGCCACTTGGGAATCAGTAGAGAGCCCACATTTTCGAGTCTACTATCGAGAAGGGACAGCGGATCCAGTGTCAATTCTTCAGATTGCAGAAGAGTTTTACGCTGAAATGCCGCAGCTCACCAGTCGTATGTCGCCAGGAATAATTGACATCTGGGTCTGTGATACACAGAAAGCATTTCAGGCTTCTGTTCACGCACCCATTCAGGATTGGGCGGTCGGGTGTGCCTTTCCGCTGAGTCGCCGGATTGTTATCCAAAACCCAAAACATATAGCTCTTGCCAAACTACAGTTAGTGCAAGTCCTTCGCCACGAAATCGCACACGTCCTCTTTGGACAGTGTACACGCAAAGCCGTTAAAGAGATCCCCTTGTGGTTCGTGGAGGGTATTGCCATCTATTTTGCTGATGAATGGGTGCCGAGTCGCCACGGAACACTACTCAAACACATATTCTCGAAATCTATACTGCCACTTCAGGAATTGGAGCGAAGTTTCCCGCGTTCGCAAATGGGTGCCGATTTGGCTTACGCCGAAAGCCAAGACGCTGTCCGTTGGTTAGTTGAAGTCAAAGGTAGAGAGGCATTGTTTGACATTATTGCGAAGCTTCATGCTGGTCGTAATTTCAACACTGCTTTTGAAGACGTAGTTGGATGGAATCTCGCCACCTACGATGTCCGTTGGCGCGAATCGTTGATGGAGCGTTACCGATGGGCATCTCTTTTTTCCAACTCATACATCTTATGGGGTGGACTCGGCGGTCTCGCGCTCCTCGGCTATCTTGTCTGTTGGAGCCGCAGACGGCGTCACCTCAATAAACTCGCGCAACAGGAAGATACTGTGGACGCATTCTTTAAGGTTTAAGGATCGATGAACGCCCCTATAGTTTACACCATCCTCTGTTTTTCGCTCGCTTCAATAGCAATAGCACAACCCAAACGGCTTGCAGAATACCCTAATCAATTGACACGCGATGGACACATCGTTGTTCTACCTGATCACGGCACTGTCTATATTGTTTCTGATCTGCACGCACATTGGGACGATTTTAACCAGTGGTTACGACTCACAAACCTCATCGAGCGGATTCAAGCAGGTGAAGACGTTTACGGACTAATACTTGGAGATGCGGTCGACTATAAGCCAGATGAACCGAGGCACCCTCCTTATGGCGATATACGTATTGTTGACCGGATAACCGAACTCCGAAGGCAACTCGGCGATAATGGTAACAAGCTTATCTATGTTCGAGGAAATCATGAGTTCGCCGCAGCAGACACCTACGCAATGCTGAAAAAGATGGGGATGACCGTAGAAAACCGACCTGAAGTGATCCGGGCATTATACGCCAGTCCGTCGGGTGCTTATTATGAACAGTTCAACTTCATCGAAAGAATGACCGATGCACACTACGAATTCCTTATGAGTTTGCCAACAGTTGTTATTGGAAAAAATGGCTTCGTTGGTATTCATGCTGGACCGGCACGTCTTGTCACAAGTCTCACCGACCTCGTTGCTCCAAACCCTAAAACTTTGGAAGAACTCCTCTGGCACCGTCCAGAAATCGCATATAGTGGTGGATATACTTTAAGGCACATTGAAAAATTTCTTAAAACTGTTCAGGGAAACCTTCTTGTCGTTGGACACACACCCATCAGTTATTTCCCAAGAAAAAACGTCAGAGATGGCATAGCAACCTTCGGAGAAAGCCAACTCACCTTTTCAACGGGTTACAGCGGGCCACCGGGAGTTCCGACATATATTGAGATTGACTTGGCAGAGACCTATCCGTCTGTACACGCCTTGAAATTAGGCGTGAACATCCACCATCTTTATAACGATACTGGGAAGTGAAACGGTAGCACCAGTATACCGCCGCAGGAAAGACACCCGTCATGCGACCACTCATTTATATTATGACTCCCGTGCTGATTCTCACTATCCTTCTTGCCTCTCGTTTTGTAACATGGGACGCAATAAAAGGGGAAAATCCACAAGCACAGGAATACGTCCAAAAAGGGACCCTATCGCTCAGAACATGGAAAATTCCGCAGGCTATAGCGGCATTCACACAAGCAGTTGAAATTGAGCCACGGTATGCGGAAGCCTATGTGAAACGTGGTCTTGCCTATTACCGCGCTGGAGACTATAAAACAGCAATAGCGGATTACACCCGAACTTTAGAACTCAAACGATACCAAGCAGACGCTTATGCAAGTCGCGGCGATGCGTATCGTGCCTTGGATGACGCGCAGCGTGCTATCGCAGACTATACCGCCTCTCTAAAAAAAAGGTGGAGTCCACGTGTCATGGGGAAACGCGCACAAACCCATCTTGAACATGGCGATGTTCAAAATGCGCTCGCCGATTATGATACTGTGATTAAGCGGCAGCCCAGTGCAGTAACGTACTACTCCCGCGGTAATACCCACTTTCAACTTTTCACCCAAGGTGATAAAGACCGTTTAAAACTTGCATTGGCAGACCTGGACCGAGCCATCGCTTTGGAGCCACGGTTTGCTCGCGCTTACATGAGCCGTGGGCTAATTCGCGAACACTCACGGGCACATACATCAGCAATTGCCGACTATACACACGCCTTAGAACTTCTTACTGAAACAATCCAAACGTGGCAAGGTGATCCTAACGCCCTCATACAAGCCCACTATTGGCGTGCCTTAATCTACCAGAAACTCGGCGAAGTTGCTAAGGTAGAAAAAGAGATCCATGAGGCAAACAGACGTATTTTCAGTTTTTTTGTTGAAAAACTTCAAAAAATGTGATATATTATATAGAGTGAGGTACTTATGCATTACTGCTCAGTTTCCTCCGTTTTCATGTGGGCTCTTCCGTATTGCACACACAGAATATCTTACAGCTACTCACACGTTCATTGCTAAGTTTTCAATGGGAGGCTATTAGAATTAATATGACCGGAGATGCGTTGGGTTTAATTGAAACGAGAGGCTTGGTTGGTACTATCGAAGCCGCCGATGCGATGGTGAAAGCAGCAAATGTCCAACTTGTCGGCTATGAACAAGTTGGAGGGGGTTACGTAACCGTCATGGTTCGTGGTGATGTCGGCGCAGTAAAAGCTGCAACGGATGCTGGTGCCGAAGCCGCTGCACGTGTAGGTGAAGTTGTCTCTGTTCACGTGATTCCACGTCCGCACGCTGACGTTGAAACCATCTTAAGCAAAGCGTAAACTATTTGTTAATCGGGATTTCCTAACCAAAAAGGCGAATCACAAATGCCAGACCAAGCCCTTATTGAGTTGATTACCCGCCGTGTCGTCAATAGACTGACGACAGATCAGGCGTGTAGCGGTTGTGCTTTGCGAACCTGTGATGCGGGGAATCGCGCATGCGATGCCGTTGCACAGCAGCAGCAGATTCCAGTCGGGGTCTCCGCAAGACATGCCCATGTAACACAGGAGCACCTCGAAATCCTCTATGGTGCTGGACATCAACTCACTGTCTACGCCCCGCTCTATCAGCCTGGAGCATTCGCGGCAAATGAAACAGTAACTATCGTTGGAAAACGGATGCGGGCTATCGAAGCCGTTCGCATTCTCGGTCCCGTACGGGACTACTCTCAAGTCGAAGTTGCACAAACGGAAGCAATTCGACTCGGATTAAACCCACCTATTCGAGACTCCGGCGACCTTGCTGGTGCCGAACCGATTACGCTCATCGGTCCGGCAGGAAGCGTCTATTTGGAAGAAGGCGCGATCTGCGCAACACGACACATTCACATGACGCCTAAAGAGGCTGAGGCTCTTGGTATCCACGAGAATGATCTTCTGAAAGTACGCTTTCCCGGTGAGCGCGCTTTAACACTTGAAAACGTTCGTCCGAAGATCTCTGAGGGATATGCGCTCCAAATGCACTTGGATACCGATGACTCCAACGCCGCTGGTCTGAAAGGCGGCGAACCTGTCGAAATCGTGAGCGATGCAGGATAAAATTCGCAGATTTCCTATAGTTTTGAACTAACATGAATCATGAACTGATTGACCAGATTAGGAAAGTCGTAGAGAAGGTACTACAAGAGCAGACAACTACTACGACGCAGGCTGTACACGAAAAACAACTACTCGCTATCTTTGGTGCTACACAATTTGAATTGGATGAGCCCCTCAAGCAGCTTCAGATATGCCAGCAGAATGGGTGGAAAATTACAATAATTCTGTCCGAACTCGCAACTAAAGTCATAAATCTTGAATCGATTCATGCTGCGTTTGGTGAAGATAACACTTTGGAGGAAAATGCGCTCAGCGATATATCAGCTTTTGTGGCGACCTATCAGCAAATCGTCCTCCCTGTCTTTTCGCATCCAATGGTCGCGAAACTTGCGTTAAGATTGGTGGATACACCGTGTAGTTATCTCGTTTTTGAAGCACTCTCTAAAGGAAAGAAGGTTATAGCCGCCTCCGACGCACTTAATCAAGGTGAGACTTCTACAAAAATCGGTGCTATCGAAGCTGAATATGTAAACCTTTTGTCCGAACTTGGCGTTCAATTGGTCCCGATGATGCAAATTGCCGAATTCGTCACGGAGAAAACAGACAGTTCACCTGCCACTTCGGAAAAGTCTTTGATTAGTGCATCGACTATTTCAAATCTGGATGCGAATGTGCGCGAGTTAGTTTATCCAAACGGCGCGATCATTACGCCGCTCGCCCGGGAACATGCCAAAAAAAGAGGAATTAAACTGATTCCTAAAGATTGAAAGTGGAACGAATTAATCCTTGACAATTCTTGAAGGAAATTGTATCATTTTTGCAACACTTTGAAGATAATACTTAAAAATCCTAATGCTTTAGCTTTGGGTCAGTCCTGCGTGTTTCGTGCGGGAGTATCTAAAAGGTGATTTGAGACAAGTGTCCCTACACTGTAAGCCGAACCGAAGTCCACATTGCGATGGCAATCAACTGGCACCGTATGTGTAGCGTTAAACACCGATAGTGAGAATTGGCGGATCCCCAGAGGGACAAGTTGCGGTAAACCTGAGTCGCCCAAGAGCTATCTTCATCAGAGAACCGAGATAGAAAAAATCATGACGAAAAGAAAAGAAACCCTCGCGGTAGGGCATACCGAGAGGCTAAACGCTTCTGGAGCAGAAGTAAGACCCAAAATTACGTCAGACACTTCGGTGGGTATGGCAGGCGGGCATACTGCGTTGAAGGAAGAATCCTACTCCTTTAGGTGTGGGAGGGTCAAGATAGGAGGATTCTCATGAAGACCCGGATTTCCGTTTTTAGCGCATTATGCGTGATCAGTTGTTTTCTATTTGTTGGGTTGCTAAGCCCCATTGCTGCGGATTACGATTACTATGCAGATCGGCTCAGTCGTGAGCACCGCGTAGCAAATGAGGTCGATGAGTGGATAGAACGAGGCAGCGCGACGATTACTGCGAGTCCGCGCTTTGAAGATGGCATAAGACTCACCGCATGGGCAAATTCTGCGCAGAACACTGATGATTACGAATTCGCGATTGCAAGTGCGGTATACCTCTTTGAAATTCCAAGCGGAACACAGTATATTGAGGTTCTGGTGCGATATCGCGGAGAACCGCATCGTTTAGAGATTGAGGACTATGAAGAGCCCATCGCTGGACGTGCTTGGATTCGCAACACCAAGCGAGAGGCAACACGACGCGGCTACTATGATGAAAACGCCAGTGAGACGCGTTACGGCGACACTTTCGTTCTTCGAGCGAAAAACCGATCCGAACGCATCAAAATTCCGGCTGTGGGTCATGTCAAAGATGGATGGATGGAACTACACATCGTTGCTGAAGGGGGCGAACAGATTGACGTAGAGCATATTGAAGTATCCAGCTATCGCAGGCAGCCGAAAGTTAGAGTAATTCAACGATACACGCCGACATATCGTTGGCGCCCATGGCACCGTTATACTTATCTCTACTTTTACGATGGTCCAGTCTATTACGCGACAGACTACGACTACTACCTCCGATGGAGTTATCCGATCTACGATCATCACTATCTCTCCATTCGTTCGTATTATGGGGGATACCTCGGACGCTACCGTGGCTATTATCCGAGTTCGTATTATCGCTACTACTCCCCGTATTATGGCTCTTACCACTCGTACTACCGTGGCACACCGAAAGTTTATCAGCGACGGACTCGGTTGAATAAGTGGAGCACGCAGCATGAGTCAACGCGTCGGCAATACAGTCGGAGCCGATTGTCGGCAAACAGTCGACAGGCAGACCGTTCAGTAGTTCGGAGAAGTGTTCGCACGACACTCGAAAACCACCGGAAACAGACGCCGGCAACAACAGAGCGGGTTGCGCGTCGGACAATTATTGCGCAGAAACAGCGCGCCCTTGCCTCTGCCTCAACGCTCCGCCAAAGTAGCGTAAGACAGAGTGTTTATGCTCCAGAAAACACGGTCAGTAAACAGCGGCGTTATCCTGATGACACAACACGGAGCGTGAATCGCTACAGCAGGTCTATAGAGACGCGGCGGACAACACCGCTTTATAGACGCCCGGCTACTACATCGTCAAGCCGCTCGTACTCTTCAAGTACAAGCAGCGGCTCCGCCTCAAGGTATAGGAGCACGACTTCAAGTTCTAACACCTCACGCGCAAACACAAGCGTTAGCCGTTCAAGAACAACAAGCACATCACGTGAGAGAACAAGCGTCAGCCGCTCAGCAAGTTCGTCAAGATCACGTACATCAGCAAGTTCGTCAAGATCACGTACAAGTGTCAGCCGTTCTACTGCCACAAAGACGCGGACGCGTCCAACGACCTCAAGCTCCAGCGTATCACGCAGTAGTTCAAGTAGTAATGATGACGATGATAAACGGAGCAGTAGCAGTAGTAGCAGTCGGAGCCGTACAACAGAACGGACGAAACGCCGACGGTAAGATATTCATGGAAGTTAAGATGGACTTCGCGCAACCTCTTGGAAGCGTGAAGTCCAGACACCTACACATTAGATGCGATTTTTGCGAGTTTTTCTAATTATTTTACTACTATTTTTTACCCTTCATGCCAGTTTTGCACAGGAGGCTGAAAATAGTACGGACTCGGAGCAGAAAACAGTTGACACCGAGGAAGAGGTCGAACTTGTTTCGCCAATCGGTGCGATGGTTCGTTCCGCCGTTTTCCCAGGGTGGGGACAATTTTATAGCCGCAGCTACTTCCGAGGTAGCTTGACTGTTCTCGGAGTAGGCGGTTCTGCTATCGGTGCCTTGCTGGCACAGAGATCTTTTAATAATCGTTACAATGACTACGCAACGTATGCCAGTTTAAATCCCCATGACGAAGCCGGGGTATTAGAAAGATACGACTACGCAAATCAACGCTACAAACTCAGAACATTTTTTATGTATACCGGGATTGGTATCTGGGTCTATAGCCTCATCGACTCTTATGTGAGTTCAAACTTCTATAATGCTACCACCTTGGTCGAATCCATCCAGCAAGATGCAAAAGACATGGAAAAATTGGGGATTGAAATCGGTGCCACCCCTTCACATCTTTATTTTGGTATTGTTAAAACTTTTTAAATTTAAAGGGAGAACATCCATTATGTTCAGGAGTTTGATAAAAATCGGAGGTATACTCATTTTACTCATAGGTTTTATGGGGTGTGGGGATGCCGAAAAAGTCGGTCAGGTTCCACCTGAAGAACTCCTTCAAATTAATAAAGTCTTAGAACGGTGGCGTGAAGGTTATGAAACCGAAGATGTTAATGCTTACATCAACACCTTTTGGGAAGATGGTTTCCTTTACGTTTCCGACATGGGGACAGACGGGGACAAGACAGATGATCTGGAATTTGACGACATCCGCCAAGAACGTGATGCCGCGACTCGCGTTTTCGAGCAGTTTCAGGATATTGAGATAGAACTCTCCGCTCCGCCAGAAATTTCCATGAATGAAGATGGCAATCGAGCAGAAGTGCGGAATCACTATAGAATTCAAGGATTCGTTGCAGACGGTCAGTCGCTTGAAGGTGGATTCACCGGATGGTTCGCTGAAGGTGACAATCTTTTCATTTTTGAAAAAAGAAATGAGGAATGGCGGATAACCGAATGGCACGACGAAGCCTTTAATGACGCAGAAATTCGCGTTGCTAATAACCTATAGATGGAAGAGAAGGAGGGGTAATTTCTAGTCCATACGCGGGGCAGAAATTCTGTATATCCATGTCGCAACAGGAGGCACACCTACGTGACTATTTTCAACTCATCCGAAAACACACCTTTACATTCTGCCTAAGTATTCTGCTGGTATTAGGAACTGCCTTAGTTATTTCACTCCGTTTGCCTAAAACGTATGCTGCCTCCACTCTAATGTTGCTTGTCCAACCCAGTGCAACGCCTTCTCTTCCTTCAGCAAATCTCTTTCAAAGCGTCCTCTCTGGTGGTATTGACCGCCGGGAAATGGAAACAATCAGTGCCCGCTTCTCCACAGAATCAATGCTGAAAACAGCAATCGAGAATCTTGAAGAAAACGGGAACGCGGACGCAGTCGCTCTCCTCCCACCGATCGGCAAACTCAAACGAATGCTGAAGGCACAACTAAACCCAGATTCTGATTATATCCATCTTTCGATCGCTTTGACTGAAGCAGAAGGGGGAGAGCGCAATGCAGCACTTCTTGTCAATCAACTCGCGCAAGACATGAAAACCTTGCGGCGTGGAGATGAAGAAACGAAACTTAGAAAACGCATGGAATTTCTTGAAGAAAAACAAGGAGAAATTCAAACTCAAATAAAAAAGGACTTAGATACCCTTCTACAATTCGTTCGACAAAATGGTAGTTCAGAGACATGGGTCCCAACGTTTACCAATTTGCTGGAACGTTACGCCAATGTTCGCGAAAATATTGAAACAAATCAGCAACAAGCCTATGCAACGCGTATCCATATCGCGTATCTGCAGGAACAATTAAGCCTCCTACCCGAACAAGCACAACTCTCCGAAACCACCACCTATGACCCTATCTGGCTCTTTCAGCAAGAGAAACTTTTTAACCTCGAATCACAGCGTGTCGCTGACAAAGAAAAAGTAGGAAAGACCCCCTCGGAATTGAAAGGGCTTGACGCACAAATCGCTGATATTCAGCAGAAAAACACACAAATCTCACCTAAGACCACTACCGTTACCTCCGGTCCCTCTGCACATTATACTTATATAAAGAACCAGTTGATAACGTTCATCCCAAGCCTCTCGCGTTATGAAAATGCAGCGAAACGCCTCAAGCAAGAACTCGATACATTAGAAACTGAACTAGCGCAATTACTGGAAAAAATCCCGGAAAACCAGATTATTCTAACGCAAATGGGAGCCAAAATTCAGAAGACTAACGCCCTTGCTGAAGAAATTGCCAAACGTTCACTTGAAGCTGAGATATTATATGCCGAATCCAAGTTAACATCTTCTCGCAATCAGGTAGGAGACATCGAAATCATCGATCGTGCTGTGCCGAGGAAGATTCCTGTCAGTCCACAACTCAGATTCATTCTTGTTATTGCTGGAATCGGCGGAACGGTTCTTGGGATCACAACTGTTTTACTTCTTGAATATTTCAGTAAAACCGCTGTAAGTTGAGAGATTTAAATGAGGTGTTACGCAACATTTGTGGTTTCAGTTTCAGAATTTTGAAAAAAAAATATCATTTTTTCTCAAAATATGGTATAATATATAGTATGTCTAACACACAGTGATTTGTTAAGCCCACAGCATAGGCAAAATTTTTATGAAGTTATGCTTGGGTTTTCGATACTCTTAATCCGTACCTTAAGACAAAACGATTTCACTATTGATTCGCTGCTGTCTCAGACAACAGCAGCATTTGAAACTCTTCAAGGCTCACGATTCGTGTATTTTGATTGGCTTTGCTGGTACAATTTTTCAGAACGCTTTCTCGATATTGATTGCCTGCCTTAGAACGGATTAAAAGACGAATGTAAACAGCATTGATATATTTAAAACTTGAAAATATATTACATTTTCGGTATGATATGCAAAAATCACCCTAATGAATATATTTTTCCTGTTAAAAACTTGACAGAAATTCAAATCAGTGCTACTTTAAAAACCAAGAACAGTTTTGTGGCGTTTCACCGCGTGTTTAACTTCCGCAAGACTAACCCTTAATTTGTTGTGAAGGAGACTTGCTTTCTATACGCTTGGCGCGGGATCCAGAATTTTGAGGCGACCGTACAGCAGTAACCGAGAACCCTGAATTGAAATGCTGTTAGTTTTACTAACGATATTTTAACCTTTTCGTTTACAAGTAAAGCAGTTTTCATCCATTTTTAAGGTTTTTTGTTCGGAGACCGGGGTAGATACAGCGAAAAAGCAAGCAATGCTTATATCACTGTTTTGTTGCCCAAACTTCCGATTCACTATTTCCAAGGAGGAAAAACAAAGTAATGAACAGGCTAAAACAATCAATTGATGTTTTACTTGTAGCGACCTGTATCCTGAGTGCTTTTGTGCTTTACGGTTGTGGTGCACAGAGCCTTGGTCCACAAGAACCCCTATTACCAACGATTGAGGGGAGTTCTAAATTTTCAGCGCGGTTCCAGTTGGAAGAAGAACCCCAGTTCTTCTATGACCTGTTTGGTAAAGAGCTGCTTGAAGGTAACGAGGTCTACAACTATCGTGAGCAGAAAGAGTTCGACCAAAACGGTGAATTGTTTGTTGGTTGGACGGGTCAGCTTGATAGTGAGAGATTCTCGGCACAGTTAGATAGAACTGTTTTAACTGAAGACAGTTTCCGGGGCAGATATACCGAGTTTGCCATCGGTGATAGCATGCGTTTCAAGCCCTCTACGTTATTTCCAAACCGTTATATCCTCTATAAAACCGAGTTTGATGGACTTCGTTGGGATATCTCCTTTGCACAGGAGCGCCATCTCTTTACACTTATTAACTCTCGTATCTCCAACCCTGTCCAATTGACAGATGCAGCGGCAAACCTCGCACCGACTCTCGGACGTCGGAACGGTTTAAATGAAGACGCTGGAGTGCGGCACATTGAAAATGCACGCCTCATGGGTTTCCGGGCACAAGGTCTTTTGGGCGATATTTTCCGCGTTGGGTTTACTTATGTCAATCTTCATAAAGAACATCCAGAGCGCGTTGAAAACCCAATGATGGGTACCGTCGCAAATACGCCTCCGGAAACTATTTCTGTCGTCTTCCGCGACGATTCGCCTGAAGACAATCATGGCTCCGTTACACAATTCTCCGGATACGATGAAAACTTACACAGTGAAAACCTACAGGGTGGTGTCGGTGCAGCTTTCAAAGGCATGACAATTACTGTGGTTACACAAGAATTGGAAGATTTAACACCCGAAGAAATTGAAGAAGGTGTCAATCCGAAAGCACAACCCGCACAAACGGAAACAATTGAAGTTTTTTCCAGCGATGTCACGCCAATTGATGTGGGTGGACTTCCCTCTGACGTGCGTTCGTCTGGGGACTGGGCGATTGTTGACGGCTTTAATAAGATGAGATATGACTTGGTCTTTGCAGACCACGGTATTGAAGCTCGCACCGTTCAGTCCGTTGTTTTTGACATGGTGGTAGCAGGTGACTACAATATCGCCGTCATCGGCTTCAGTGAGGCAAACAGAGCGGCTGAAGGGGCGGATCCGTTTGCTGAAGAGTGGATTAAAACCGAAGACGGTCATATTGAAATGCCATACCGTGATGTTATTCAAGCCCCCGGTAACTACGGGCAATCTTCCGATTATACCAGTAACCGGGCAAACCTTTACGATAATCCAGATGCTTGGACAGGTGAAGGCAGACCGCGTAAAGTCAGCTACCGCTATGGTGCAGCACGTGCAGCAGTCCTCTATGGACTCGATCTTGAAGGAACCATCGGTAACGTCTTCCTTCGTGCTCACTACTCCATTAATGGGAAATATAAACAGTATCCGACAATCCCCAAAGAGCAGATTGGATTTAGTAGACTTAAACCCACTATCCTCGGCGAAGATGGTGAGGAAGAAACGGGTATCTCTATTGATCCAGCAACAGGCTTACCTTTAGATCGAAACGGGATACCTACCTATTCCGAAACCGAAGGTGAACGATTTGAAGCCAGGTTAGGCGGAGACGGAACTGATGAAGGCGGAGACGGCGAAATGGGTAGAGAATCCGCATGGTTCATCCATCTCAGGTCTCGCTTCGGAAAGTTGTACCTTGAAGGTGTCTACTATCATATTGATCCGGGGTACACCACAACCTACCTCAATTTCGGTGCCAATACCGATAGGGATCAACCCTACACCCTGGAAAGAACACCTGAGTCCCAAGCTGAAAGAGACCCGTGGGATGAAGTCAATTACGCCCTCATTGAGGATGACGATGATGATGACGACTGGCCCGATGATATCGACTTCGACGGAGTCCTGCCACGCGCTGATGACAGAGACCAGAACGGAGTCCTTGACTTCCAAGAAGATTTCCTCATCTTTGATGCTGACCCGCCAGTGTTTACTGACCTCGTTGACCTCAACAACAACGGGACTATCGACTCACTTGAGGATGACTTTGAACCACAATATGAGTACGGAATAGACAGAGAAGGATACCATGTCTTCGCTGAATATGACCTCCTTGATAACCTTTCACTCAAAGTCGGATGGCTCAATGAGAGTCAAGTCTCAAGCCGCCGGCAGAACGATTCCAGGTATCTACATGTTACCTATCAACGGGACATTCCAGATTTTGGAACCGTCCTTTTCCAAAACCGATTCGTGCGAGTTCGCGACGATATCCCGGATTACACGATTACCCTCCGTGTCGGCGAATTGGAACCTGTCCAGATTTCCGACGAGCTTGACTTCTACAACGCTCGTGTGAACACCACAACGCTTCAGTTCCTCTACACTGCTGTTCCTAACCTGACATTAGAAGCAAAGTTCCTCGTTGTGCTGCAAAAACAGTTTGAGCAGGATGAGGCAGATGCACTCTTCTTGGATGTCGAAGGTTCCGGCGACGATGACGATCCACTTACCGCTGATCAACGCGTTGACTTCATGGTGCCTGTTGAGCAGGTGCGAGCGAGTGGTGAAAGGCGGGAATTCCCCTTCTATCCAGATCACGGGATTAATGCACTTGACCCCGAGGATCCGGGCTTAATCTACGATGCTGAAAACTGGAAGAAGCGTCGTTACCCAGAACGGGATATTCGCAACCAGCAGACGATTCTCAAGGCACGGTATGAAATTCCGCTCGGAGATCTACCTTTCATTGACAGGATCGGTGAAGATTTAACCCTTACGCCAATGGTGAAATATATCTGGGATCGCGCGTTTGACCGCGGCGCAGAGGAAATTGGCGACGCACTTAACCCTCGTCTGTTTGTTCCTACTGATGACGAGCCGATCGAATACTTGCGCTTCAACCGTAGAAGTCGTGAGGATGTTCTCGGTGTACGACTCGACTATCAGTTCACACAACGGATGAACATCCTTGGTGGTTTCCAATATCGGAAGTTCACTAACCGGGATAACAACTTCAAGAATTACTTGACTAACTTCCCGGAAGACGAAGATGTACCAGTGCTTTTCCGTCCAGACCTGCGAACACGGATATTTGAAGTCCAAGCAATTAACCGTGGTGAGTGGCTTGGGTTTAACATTGTTATCCTTGCTGGTTACCGACGGACGACTATCTTGCTTGATCACACGACGAGTAACACAACCTTCGTGCGAGCAATGATGGGTTTCTAAACGACAGCTGGATCGCTGGACACGCGGAAATCGTGTCCAGCGATTTCTCCCGTCTCACTATACCATTTGGGATATTATCTTCTCTAACACTTGAATTAAGCGCGTAACTTCTTAAGCATTCAGGTGTTCTTTATGAGAACGGTGCTGTGAACGGTAGGCGCGTTTTAACACAACGATGCCGCGACCTGAAACTGTGTAATTTCTGAAATGATCAAGTACAAACAAAACCGAGTAGTTGGACAAAGGTTTACGCCTTATCCACACAATACCTTACTTTATTAAATGACTTGTAGAGACTTGCCGCCGTATTCGGCAAGTTACCCTAAGGAGGATTAGAACGAATGACTCGTTTTAGTTTAGTGTTAATGTTAATCGCTTGTATCGGCATGTCGGCTGGTACGGTTCTCGCACAAGACAGCGGCGGAACTGTTCGTGGTCAGATTGTTGATACGACGACTGCACAAAATCCGATTGACGGTGTTGAGGTTAAAATTGTTGCCCAAAGTGGAGAAGAATTTGAGGCAATGACCGATGCCAACGGCGATTATGAACGTTCTGGTATTCCAGCAGGCCGCTACCTCATCAGTATTTATAGAGAAGGATACGGCGACCGGCTTGGTAAACCTGTTACAGTTGTTAATGGCGGTGACCACTTCGTCCCCCTCAAGATGACGAAAAAAGACAATATCGTAACTTTCTTCCAGAAGTTCGGATTCGTCTTTTGGCCACTGGCACTCTGTTCTATCACCGCACTAACCTTCATTATCGAAAGGCTCTTCACTTTTGTCCGGAGTCGTTCCCGAATTGGAACTGAACAGTTTATCGCCAGTATCGCTGATTCCCTCCGGAAAGAGAACATTATGGAAGCCGTCTCGATTTGTGAAGAAGCTGGCGGGCCCCTCGCTAACGTCCTTAAAGCTGGACTGCTTCGATACAGTCAAGCGCAAATTGAAGAACGTGATATTACTAAAGAGGAAATTCAGGAAGCAATCGAAGAAGCAAGTCTCCTTGAAATTCCTGAACTCGAAAGAAACCTGCCGGTCCTCGGTACCGTCGCAGTCGTTTCTCCGCTCTTCGGCTTGCTGGGAACTGTTACAGGTATGATTAGTGCCTTTACTACAATCGCACTTGAAGGGACGGGTGACCCACAGCAGCTCGCAGGTGGTATCTCACAGGCGCTCCTTACAACTGCTGCTGGCTTGACAGTTGCTATTCCTTGCCTGATTTTCTTCCAACTCTTTGATAGCTGGGTTAACAGACACATGGTCGAAATCTCTCAGGTTTCCACCGAGATTGTGAACCAGCTGATTGTTGGTGAAGGCGAAGCCTAAGTCTTGGAACGGGCGGATAGACTACATTCCGCCCTCTCCTTACAGACTTTGTAGGGAACACAAGGTCAGCATACCTTAACCCTAATCTCATCAACGAGAAAGGAGACTTTGAAATGCAACAAAATGGTGAAGCCAAATTGAGTTTGCTTGCGACGAAAATCAGAGAACGTAAGCCGCCAACACTCAGTATGGCACCTATGATTGATTGCGTATTCCTGCTCCTGATCTTCTTCATGGTGTCAACAACTTTCTCACCCATTCCAGGGCTTCGGGTGCAGTTGCCCCCACCAGGGAAACCTTCACCTGATAAACCGAAAGGGCTGACTGTCCGAATCGCGAATCCGGAACCCGGTGAAGATAGAGGCACTATGGTGCTGAACGACACTGTCGTCCAAATTGATGAAATGTTTAACCAGTTCATCAACGCACCAGAGGAAGCGACAAGCATGCTGATTATCCAATCCGAGCGAGAAGTCCTTCATGAACAGATCGTTCAGGTGATGGATATAGCGAAACAGGCAGGTATAGACAAAATCGGGTTCGCTATCGTCGCAAGGGAGTGAACGCTCCGTGCGACGTACATAGCATGCCACCCTCTATAGAAGGAGAATTCAGATGGCTTTGAACATGAGTCGACGGAAAAAAACGGGCGATGATGATGACATCCCGATGGCACCTATGATTGATTGTGTATTCTTGCTCCTGATCTTTTTCATGGTGTCTGCTGTTATGCGGGTTCCTCCGCCTTTCACCGTCACCTTACCCGATTCCGCTACGAAGCACGAATTCACACGCAAGAAGTACAACCTTTTCATTAGTACTGACGGACGCATATCGATTGATGATCAGGAAATGTTAACTCTGGAAGATATGGAACTTTTCATTGCCGCACATGAAAACCAGATTAGCACTTTGATTATCAAGGCGGACAAACGTGCAAAACACGGTGTCGTCATTGACGTGGTAGAACGAGCGAAACAACGCTCCAGTAAAACGGAGGGGCTCGAAATCGCTTTTGCGGTATCGGAAGAAGACTGAAGGATACAACGCAGTTAAAAAAAGAAAAAGGCAGCATTCGCTGCCTTTTTCTTTTGCAAAATAACACTATTATCGACAGAACTGGAAACTCGCCTCAAGCAAGACTTTCTTCTAAACCCACCCTTGAATATATCCTTTACCGTTTCCGCGTTCTCCGCGTTGCAGCTCTCCTTTTAAGTTGGACAGGAGCTGGTGGTGGCGGTGGCGGCGGGGTCACAACCTTCCAGAAGTGTGGAAGGAAAGTCTCCCAATTCGTCAGAATATTCTCAGCATATTGGCTCCCAGTGTACGCGGCGTGATTTTGTATGAGTGCCAGCAGATTCTTAATATCCGTTTCATTGGTCACTTTCTCCAGTTTCACCCAATCCGAATTATACTTCTTCTCAAACTGTTGTTCTTCGTCAAGGACATAGGCAGTGCCGCCTGTCATTCCGGCCCCAAAGTTTCTACCAGTTTCGCCAAGAATCACAACCACCCCTGCGGTCATGTATTCACAACCGTGGTCTCCAACCCCTTCAACGACAGCGGTTGCACCACTATTTCGGACGCAGAACCGTTCACCAGCTCTCCCAGCTGCGTAAAGTGCGCCGCCTGTGGCACCATACAATACGGTATTGCCGATAATCGTATTCTCATAAGTTTGGAACGACACAGTCGGAGCAGGTTTAATAATAAGCTCACCACCTGCAATACCTTTACCTACATAGTCATTGGCTTCTCCGGTTAATACGAACTGCACACCGCTGATACAGAAGGCGCCGAAGCTCTGACCAGCACTGCCTTCAAAATTACACTGAATTGTTCTATCAGGCAGACCGGCATCGCCATAGTGTTTCGCAATCTCGCCAGATAATCGCGCCCCTACTGTTCGATTCGTATTTTGGATAGGATAAGAAAGTTGAATTGATGTTTTCTGTGTAATTGCTTTCGCTGCATCTTCCAGAATCTGATTATCAAGAGGCTTATCTTCGCGATCATTCCGCTCCTGTAGATGATAGCGTGGCTGGGTTCCCGTCGGATCAGCAGGCATCAGAATTTCGTCCAAATTCAGCATCGCTGCCTTCGGATACTCCACCAAATCAATTGGTTGGAGCAATTCTGGTCGCCCAATAACATCGTTTAAGGATCGGTGCCCAAGATTCGCGAGGATCGCTCGGACTTCGTTCGCTACACCAAGCATGAAATTGACAACCATCTCTGGTGTCCCGGGATATTTCGCACGGAGCGCGGGATCCTGAGTGGCTACGCCAACCGGACATGTATTTAAATGACACTGGCGCGCCATGACACATCCCGTTGCGACCATCGCTATCGTCCCGAAACCGTATTCTTCCGCTCCTAACATCGCAGCCATAACAATATCGCGCCCAGAGCGCATTCCGCCATCTGCCCGTAATACCACACGATCTCGTAATTCATTTTGTACGAGGGCACGCTGGGTCTCCGCGAGCCCGAGTTCCCAAGGTGTTCCTGCGTTTTTAATGGAACTAAGTGGTGACGCCCCTGTTCCGCCTTCATGTCCACTTACCTGGATCACATCAGCATAGCCCTTTGCAACCCCGGATGCAATAGTTCCAACGAGAAATTCAGATACCAACTTTACAGCAACCTTTGCCTGTGGATTTGCCTGCTTCAGATCGTAGATGAGCTGCGCCAAATCCTCAATAGAATAGATGTCGTGATGTGGTGGTGGTGAAATCAGTGGCACCCCGGGGATAGAGTGTCGAAGTGCGGCAATTTCAGCGGTCACCTTGTGCCCTGGAATTTGCCCACCCTCTCCCGGTTTCGATCCTTGTGCCATCTTGATTTCCAATTCCCGCGCCGAGGCGAGATATGTTGGCGTTACACCGAAACGTCCTGATGCTACCTGCTTAATCGCGCTGGAGGCGAGGTCCCCATTGGGTTGACGTTTGAAGCGGGTACTATTCTCGCCGCCTTCTCCGCTTCCCGATTTCGCACCAAGACGATTCATAGCAATTGCTAAGGTTTCATGCGTCTCACGACTTAATGCGCCAAAAGACATACTACCGGTTGTGAAACGTCGAACAATATCCTCTGCGGGTTCCACTTCCTCAATTGGAATAGGCGTACTCGGTCCGAACGCAAGCAGATCCCGTAAACTGGAGGGCTCTCCACTTTCAACAGCAGCAGCATATTTATCATAATCTTCCGACTCACCACCCTTAACAAACTTGTGAAGTGCTTTAAACATCGTCGGGTTGAACGCATGAAATTCCCCGTTTCGCCGAAATCGGAAGTAACCTGCTTCTTCCAGTGAAACATCGTCATCAATTTCTAAAAACGCTTTTGTGTGGAAGTGAAGCGTTTCAGCGGCGATTTCTGCAAAACCGATGCCACTTAAGCGAGAAGTAGTACCTGTAAAACACTTATTAATAACCGTCGCATTAATACCGAGCGCTTCAAAAATTTGCGCTCCCCTGTAACTTGATACCGCCGAAATACCCATCTTCGCCATAATTTTCAGGATACCTTTTTCGACAGTTTCCTTATAGGTCTCAATCGCTTTCTCTGCCGTCAGTTCTTCAAATTCACCGTCCGCGGCAAGTTGGGCAATCGTTGAAATCGCGAGGTAGGGGTTAACCGCCGCTGCGCCATAACCAAGAAGCACAGCAAAATGATGCTCTTCTCTTGCATCTCCAGTTTCAGCGATGAGACTCGCTCGCATCCGCTTTCCTTCACGGATCAGATGATGATGCACAGCACCAACAGCAAGTGCCATAGGAATTGGTGCGAAGTCAGAATTAACATCTTTGTCACTCAACACAAGGAGCGTTTTTCCAGCATCGACTGCCTTAGAGGCGCGTTGACATAACGTTTCCAGTGCATCTTCCAAGCCCTGTTTACCTGCAGCCACCGGGAAACAGACAGAAAGTGTTTCCACTTGAAAATCGGGTATATCAAGTTCCCGCAGTGCGTGTAAGCCCGTATTTGTCAAAATTGGCGAGGGTAGCCGAATGAGCCGAGCGTGCGCTGGCGTTTCCGTGAGCAAACTATGATGTCGCCCCAAGTGTGTTGTCAGCGACATTACCAAACGCTCTCGGATTGAGTCAATAGGTGGATTTGTAACTTGCGCAAAACGTTGTTTGAAGTAACTATAGAGCGAACGCGGATGCCGAGAAATCACAGCAGGTGGCGTATCATCACCCATTGAACCGACTGCCTCTTTCGCTTCCGTTATCATCGGTTTGATAAATCGCTCTATATCCTCTGTCATATATCCGAAGGCTTTCTGATATATAGGAAGCTGATCAGGAACGGTCTCCGCCGTAGCAGATGAACTGATTTTATCGGTAGGAAGGGTTACAGTGCCTTTCTGAACCCATTCAGCATAAGGTTTCTGATTGGCAATACTGTGCTTAATCTCCGAATCTTTCAACAATTTGCCTTCTGATGTATCTACAGCGATCATCTGTCCGGGGCCCAAACGACCTTTTTCAATGATCCGACTTTCATCAAGTTCAATGATGCCAACTTCGGACCCCATGACGACCGTGCCATCCTCTGTGACTTTGTAGCGTGCGGGACGTAGTCCATTTCTATCAAGACTCGCGCCGACAACAACACCATCCGTAAAGGCGACAGCCGCCGGTCCGTCCCACGGTTCACTAACACAAGAAAGATACTCGTAGCAGGTTTTCAACACATCCGGCATATCCGGAATCTGCTCATAAGCTTCTGGGATCAAGCACATCATGGCGTGCAAGATACTACGGTCAGAGTGTGTCAACAACTCTAACACGTTATCCAAGCTCATTGAATCGCTCCCTTGTTTGTTAATAATCGGAACGAGTTTTTGGATATGTTCATTCCAGAGGGGGGATTGTAAGTCGGCTTCACGCGCCCGCATCCAATTCCGATTCCCCATCAAGGTGTTAATTTCACCATTGTGTGCAAGCATGTGGAAGGGTTGGGCAAGCATCCAGGTGGAAGAGGTATTCGTGCTATAGCGCTGATGGAAAACAGCAAGTGCTGCTTGGAAATCCGAATCTTTTAGGTCAAGATAAAACGGCACCAACTGGGGTGCTACCAGCAATCCTTTGTAGACGATCGTCCGATGTGAAAAAGAGGCGATATGGAATTCGTCATCCAGCGAAGCCGCTGCAACACGGTGTTCCAGTTCTTTACATATCAAATACAACGACCGCTCAAAATCGTCGTCAGAGAGTTGCTCTGGTCGCCCTACCAATACCTGCTGAATTTCCGGCAGTGTTTCTAATGCTTTATCGCCAAGCGCAGCCGTATTAACCGGGACCGAACGCCATCCGAGAAATGGCATACCATACTGTTGCAACGTCTTTTCAACGAGTGCTCGGCTTTGTCGCTGCGCGTCCTGATCGCGCCTTGGTAGGAAAATCATTCCCACACCCAGGTCAGTTATCGCGTCCAAGCGAACTCCGAGTTTCGCCAACTGTTTTTGAAATAATTTCTCCGGAATTTGTGTTAAGATACCCGCGCCATCACCTGTCTTTGCATCAGCCGCCACCGCGCCCCGGTGTGTCAAGTTCGTAACCGCTTGCGTCGCCATCTCAATAATCTCGTGGCTCCGATTCCCAAAACGGTTCGCGACAAAACCGACACCACAGGCATCCTTTTCATTTAAATCTCTATACATCTGTCAACTGATTCTCCATACGTTCTTCTATGTTCTCTTGCATTGATATCGTAAAGCGAATTTGCTACCGCCGCTATCTTGTATTTTAATTTTTAGGGTGCGGTTCACATGCCTCAGCCCTGCCCTTTTTTATTAAGGGTACAAACAACCGGAAAACGGACTCCGTTTTAAAGATTGGATAGAATCTCTTTACGGTTTTACGGACGCTGGCTACTCGTATCCTGCCGGAGATAGCGCGCCCCAGGGCAAGAGAGAGCCATTGGAATCACATGAGTGATTCACAACCGGCTTGGCGGGCTTATGTGATTCGGTCTTCAGTTATTCTGCCAAAGTCATCTACTACCGTTAATATTATACTTTAATTCGCCCCAAAAGTCAAGAAAATTCCCTGATGCCTCAATAACCGACCGCACAACCATCACGCCTCGGATCCGAACCCGCAATGAGCGTATCAAAGGCCGGATTGACAAAAATGGCTTGTCCGCCACCAAAGAAAGTGCTGCCAGGTATGATATGATGCCCTTTTTGCGCCAACGCTGCCTGTGTATTCATCGGAATACCCGTTTCCAGTATAACCCGCGAATCATCCATCACTCGAAACCGAGGCGCGTCCAACGCATTCTGAACGTCCATATTGAAATCTACGAGATTACACACAAACTGTAAATGACCTTGTGTTTGCATCTGTCCACCCATGACTCCGAACGTAACCAGAGGTGCCCCATTTCGAGCAATCATCCCGGGAATAATTGTGTGCAGCGTCCGTTTATGCGGAGCAATACAGTTAGCATGGTCCGCGTCAAGGGAGAAACCTGCCCCTCGATTTTGCAACACAATACCTGTATCACCGGCAACTAAGTGTGAACCGAACCCAGCAAAAATACTATTAATAAAGGAGACAACGTTTCGTTCACTGTCAACTGCACAGAGATATACAGTATCACTGCCCATTGAAGGAAGCCCTGGATTCGGTGCCATATTTGCCCGTTCTGGTGAAATGCGAGCGCGTTGGCACCGCGTATAAGCGTCAGACAGTAGTCCGTCTACGGGAACATCTACAAATGTTGGATCTGTTACATATTTGTAGAGATCCGCGAATCCTAATTTCATCGCTTCAATGGCATAGTGTAGATGTTCAGGGCTATTATGTCCCATCGTTCCGAGGTCAAACCCTTCAACGATATTAAGTGCGAGTAGCGCAGCAATGCCCTGTCCATTCGGTGGAATCTCATAGATATCATAGCCGCGATAATCGGTAGAAATTGGCTCCACCCAATCAGATCTGTGTTCGGCAAAATCCTGTAAAGTCAATAAACCTCCATTTTCATCAGAGAACTTTACAATTTTTTCGGCAATCTCACCTTTATAGAATGCGTCCCGACCGCCTTCTGCAATGCGTCGAAAACTCCGCGCGAGGTTGGGTTGTCGAAATATCTCGCCCGGTGCTGGTGCTTTTCCGTTAGTAAGATAGGTCTGCGCTGTATCTGGATGCTGTGCCAACATTGCAGCACTTTCTTGCCACGCAAGCGAAATCTGAGGGCTCACTGGGAAACCTTTCTCAGCGTAGTCAATAGCAGGTTGAAGCACTTCTGCTAACGACATCGTTCCACATTCCTCTAAGAGTGTTGCCCACCCATCAATTGTACCAGGGACTGTAACGGCGTACATACTCCCGAAGGCAGGAATACTAACTAACCCCTGTTTGGTAAAGAATTCGGATTCCGCAGCGTAAGGTGCCCTCCCACTCGCGTTTAAGCCTCGGATTACGCCATCTTGAGGCTGGTAAACCAGCATAAAGGCATCCCCGCCGATACCGGTTGACATCGGTTCAACGACGTTGAGTATTGCAGCCGTGGCGACCGCTGCATCAAAAGCGTTGCCACCGTCGCGCAGAATTTGCAATCCACCTTGCGCCGCAAGTGGTTGACTCGTTGCAACAGCCCCGTGTTGGCAAATAACAGCCGAACGTCCAGGTCCGAATTGGTTCGGACGATACCCGTCAAACATCCACTTCCTCCTACCTTTGGATTGTCACCACTGTAGCATGCTTTGCTTTTTTTGTCAAATTCCGTCTATAGATACCAAACTCACATCCACTTGACAACCCTCAATCTTCGTGATAAAATTAAGGTGATTTTGCAAGATAGGAGTAGCTATGTCCACGTATGATGTCGGAATTATCGGTGGGGGACCAGGTGGGTATGTTGCAGCCATCAAAGCTGCACAACTCGGTGGGAACGTCTGCCTTATAGAAAAAGGAGAATGGGGTGGAACCTGCCTGAACCGTGGGTGCATCCCAACGAAAACCCTTTTCGCTGTCGCTAACCTCGCGACACAGATTCAAGAAGCCCCTGCTTTTGGCGTACAAGTCAACGGCGAGGCAACAATTGACTACACCCAAGTGTTGACCCACAAGACCTCGGTCGTCCAGCAGCTCGAAGGCGGTATCGCCAAACTATTGAAAGCGAACAAGGTTAACATCCTTAAAGGAACAGCAGCACTTACGAATAAAAATACGATAGTCGTTAACAAACCTGACGGCACAATTGAAGAGTTACACGCGAAAAATGTCATTATCGCTACAGGTTCAGAACCTGCGGAACCACCCGTTTTTGAAATTGACGAGGACCAAGTCCTGACAACAACAGGTATCCTCAACCTCACAGAACTTCCTGAAAGCCTACTCATCGTTGGCGGCGGGGTTTCGGGATGCGAATTCGCCTCTATCTTTAATGCATTTGGTTGCCGTGTGACTATATTAGAACTCCTACCGACAATTTTAGCGACAGAAGATACGCAAGTTATCCGACACGTCCAACTATTCATGAAACGAAAGGGTATCACTATCCATACCGGTGCAAAACTGACGAAAGTAAAAAAGTCAGATGAACATGTCACAGCAGTGCTTGAATCGGGTGAAGAACTCACCGCAGAAAAAATGCTGGTTTCCATCGGAAGACGTTATAACACAGACGGGATAGGTTTAGAAAAGGTTGGTGTCCGCACAGATAGCGGAAAAATTGTTGTTGACACGCAGATGCGGACGAATGTTCCGAGTATCTACTCAGTTGGAGATGTTGCCAGTCGGTATCTGTTGGCACACGTCGCATCGGCAGAGGGAAAAGTTGCTGCAGAAAACTGTCTCGGTGCCAACACCGAAATGGATTATCAGGTGATCCCGTGGTGTGTTTTCACCTTACCTGAAATCGGACATGCAGGTATGACAGAAGAAGAGGCAACGACTGAAGGTTATGAGGTGAAGATAGGCAGGTTCCCTTACGCAGCAAATGGGAAGGCGTTGGGACTCCGTGAGACAGACGGGTTCGTTAAGATCGTTTCTGATACAGATAGTGGGGATATTCTCGGCGTTCACATTGTCGGCGCGCACGCGTCAACACTTATCCATGAAGCCGCTGTTGCAGTCCGCCTGGGTGCTACTGCAAGGGACATTGCGCACACTATCCATGCGCATCCGACGCTTTCAGAAATGCTAATGGAATCTGCAGAGGCAGTGGATGGTAAGGCAATTCACAGCCTACACTAAAAACGGACAGCCTCCTGTAACTCACCATACCTTGAGGAGATTTCGGAAAACTTAACGCGTTTTTGCCGGTTAACGCTGAAATCTTCAATGTTAAAAGAGGCAACAACCGTGCCATAAATCATCGCGCTGCGTATCGTCTCTTCGGAAGTATCCTTAACAGATGCGATATATCCGAGCATACCACCAGCAAAACTATCACCTGCACCCGTGGGATCTGTTACTTGTGTGAGCGGATACGCTGGCGCGCTAAAGAAGGACGATTCTGTGACGCTGATGGCACCGTGCTCCCCCTTTTTAATGATAACCCGCTTTGGACCATAGCGCAGAATTGATCGTGCTGCCCGCATCAAATTAGAATCACCAGTAAATAGCAGTGCTTCACTATCATTTAGGACGAGGATATCTACACGCGCTAAGAGTACTTCTAATGCCTCTCGCTCCTCATTAATCCAAAAATCCATCGTATCACAAACAACAAGTTTGGGATCCACCGCTTGTTCAATGATGCTCAATTGCAACGCTGGGGGATTATTTGCTAAAAAGAGGTAGGGCGTGTGTCTATAGATTTCAGGCAAAACAGGACGAAAATCAGCAACAACATTTAATTCCGTAAAAAGCGTATCCCGTACGTTAAAGTCTTTGGCATAACGACCGCCCCACCGAAATGATTTGCCATCATTAATCCGCTTCAGACCTTGCAGATCAATGCCTTGCGTCTTAAGGAAATCTGTATACGCTTTCGGAAAATCGGCACCAACAACGCCAACAAGTTGGACAGCGTTTTTAAAAAAATTCGCCGCGACAGCAGCATAGACACCAGAACCCCCAAGCACATCTTCAACGCGTGTACTCGGTGTTTCCACTGTATCTAAAGTAACCGTCCCAACGACCAAAACTCCCATATTATGAACCCTGCGTGACACGCCTTGAATTATCAGTTATTTTCCTTTCTTCATATCGTGCCTCCGGCTAAAGAATTAACTAAGTGTCAGCGTTCCCCTCAACGTATGCCCGGAGGATCCTGTTAATCTGTGTTTCATAGTCCGGGGCATGTGCTTTGAACCACGCTAACAGGTCCTGATCAATAGTGATAATATTTTCTGGCATTGCCACAGTTGCATCTTTCCAGAAGACTGCATCCGTTTTGGGATCATTCTCATCAGACGCTGCAGCGGCATCAATCTCTGCATCCGTTAGAGCATCAAAGCGACTCCACTCTTTCTCATCCGACTTCGCGTCTATTTCAGAACGACTGTATTCGACGTATATATTCTGCTCTTTCATGAGTGTTTGCCTTCCTCGCTGAAATGATTCGGATACTCGAACTCCGTCGTGTATAGACGACGCGAAGAATTCGCCCTTCACTTCGCCCCAGGGCAAGCATCCGTTTTTCGCCATAGTCTCTACGGGTGTCTTCTTTTTCCAGACGTGGTCCATCAAAGATTTTTGCTGCTTTGGAAAAACTGACGTGGTGTTTTACAATGTTAATTTGGTTTTTTCTCGGATCCCAAGAAAATCGCCGTTGTACCGACATACACCCAAGTCCAGAAACAAATTTCTAATTTGTTTACAATGTTGAGGCACAAACTCTTTTTAAAATCAGAAAGGACCGGGTCTATTCCTATTCTCGCGCAACGCACGGATGACCCGTCGTAGGCGCCGAACGAAAATTACGCCAAGAACAATAACTATCGGATACTGCAAAAAACTCAGGACTTTTAACAATCCCACCGATAGTTCTATTCTCTGAGAGGATGCCATCCAAATGGGTAGCAATAACACTGCTGAGAGAAGGAGTATGGCTCCCTCCCAAATCTCAGATTTTTTCATAAGGTCCCCTCATAAACGGATAACCCCAAACGGGGCATGGAATAATTTGAAGAAAACTAAGTTCCCATTTCCCACGAGTTGAGGTACGCCTCCTGCTCTGGCGTGAGTGTATCAATCTCAACACCAAACGCCTGTAACTTCAATTCTGCCACAGTCTCATCAATAGACTTAGGGACATCGTACACGCGATTTTCAAAACTACCATGGTTCTTAGCAATGTACTCAATAGATAAGGCTTGATTCGCAAAACTCATGTCCATAACACTGGCTGGATGACCCTCTGCTGCAGCGAGATTCACCAACCTGCCTTCACCGACGAGGTAGAATTTCCTTCCATCGGCGAGTGTATACACATCTACATAGGGACGCGCACTTCCTTTATCAACGCTCAATTTCCCAAGCATCGGGATATCAATTTCAACATCAAAATGACCAGAATTCGCGATAATTGCGCCATCTTTCATCACTTCAAAATGTTCTTTGCGTAAGACATGGATATCCCCTGTAAGTGTCACAATCAAATCCGCTTCTTGAACTGCCTCCAGCATCGGCATGACCCGGAATCCATCCATTACCGCCTCCAATGCTCTCAATGGATTGACTTCGGTTACGATGACGTTCGCGCCTAAACCCCGCGCCCGACTGGCGACACCTCTACCGCACCATCCATAGCCCGCCACAACAACTGTCGCCCCAGCAATCAGGAGGTTCGTCGCCCTGATAATACCATCAAGGGTACTCTGTCCCGTACCGTATCGGTTATCAAAAAAATGTTTTGTGTCCGCATCGTTGACAGCAATAATGGGGTATCTTAGGACCCCTTCGGCTGCCATACTTCTGAGTCGTATGACTCCCGTGGTTGTCTCTTCTGTTCCAGCGACGACCTGCTCAATTAACGATGGATTAGTTTCTTCAGAGTGGAGTCTTGAGACAAGATCTGCACCATCGTCCATAGTGATTGCTGGCTGCGTATCAAGAGCAGCATCAATGTGTTTATAATACGTCTCTGTATCCACGCCGTCGATTGCGAAAACGCCGATCTTCTCATCAACAACAAGAGATGCAGCAACATCATCCTGAGTGCTAAGTGGATTTGATGCACAGACAACCGCTTCCGCGCCGCCTGCCTTCAGCGTCTTCATCAAGTTAGCTGTTTCAGTTGTAACGTGCAAGCATGCAGCTATTTTTAATCCTTCCAAGGGACGTTCATTTTTAAACCGTGCACGGATAGAACTCAGCACTGGCATGAACCGATTTGCCCAATCAATCCGTTGTTTTCCAGCCGCCGCGAGTTCTGTTGTTTTAATATCGTAGTTCATTACTGTCCTTTTTTTCACTAATATTTTTAATCTTTTTCAAACTATCGGAGTTTTTCGACGTAATCGGTTTCTTCCCAAGTAAAACCCGGTTCTTCGCGTCCGAAATGTCCGTATGCAGCAGTATTTCGATAGATAGGCTGACGCAATTTCAACCGTTCAATAATACCCAACGGGGTTAAATCGAAATGCGTGTTAACAAGTTTGGTAAGAGTTTCATCATCACCTGTGCCAAAAGTATCCACCATAACAGAGAGCGGATCTTTTCTCCCAATCGCATAAGCGATTTGAATTTCACAGCGCTCGGCGTGTCCAGCAGCAACAAGATTTTTAGCAACGTGTCGCGCTGCATAAGTCGCACTTCGATCTACTTTGGTCGGATCCTTTCCAGAGAGCGCACCCCCACCGTGCCGCCCCATGCCGCCATACGTATCGACAATAATTTTTCGACCAGTCAACCCGGCATCACCTTGCGGTCCCCCTGTTACAAAACGTCCAGTTGGATTGATATGGTATTTAATGTCCGCACTTCGGAGATTGTCAGGAATAATTTTTTTGATAACCTCTTCAATAATTGATTCTTGGAGATGGGTGTCCACAACATCAGGGTCGTGCTGTGAAGAAATCACAACTGCAGTAACAGCCTTAGGTTTGCTATCTGCGTATTCAACAGTTACTTGCGATTTTCCGTCGGGACGAATAAAGGGAAGGATGCCATCCTTACGAACTTTTGCCAAGCGTCGCGTTAATTGGTGAGCGAGCGTAATAGGCAATGGCATTAATTCGGGTGTTTCGGTGCATGCGTATCCAAACATCAAGCCCTGGTCACCCGCTCCACCTGGGTTCACACCCATTGCAATATCGGGAGACTGCTTATCAATGATGCTCAACACAGCACTGCGTTCAGCATCAAAACCGTATTCGATATCGGTGTACCCGATATCGGCAAGTACACGTCGGGCAATTTGCTTATCGTCGTAGTTTGCAGTTGTCGTAATTTCGCCAGTGATAACAGCCAGTCCGGTTGTAACCAAAGTCTCGCAGCCGACTCTACCCATTGGATCGGTTGCAAGTATAGCATCAAGCACCGCATCAGAGATCTGGTCTGCGATTTTGTCCGGGTGTCCTTCAGTGACAGATTCGGACGTAAACAGAAAATTTTTGCTCAATTCCGGGTCTCCCAGTCTATATACGTATCTCTACACCTTATCACAGTTCCTAAGCTTTTAGCATAAGAAACGGAAGGGTGGGTACGCGGCCCCACCCTATAAATAAAATGACAAAAACGTGCATGCACAAAGACCTTTCCTACTTCTAAATGTAGACATTTCTGTAGCAAGGTTTCGTTTGCACTTCCGTTTCTACGCCCAAAGCGTAATCTGATCCAAGGAGAAGATACAAAGGAAGTTAATTCTCGGAGTTCTCAGTGTCTGTAGAACTCTCAACGTTCTCAGGATTTTCAACGCTTTCGGAACTCTCAGCGTTCTCAGAACTCTCAAGATTTGATCTACCCATTTCCTCTTTAAGCAGCGTCCCTAATGTCGTGACAGTTTCCTCGTGTGCTGGCATTTGGCGTCGCGATGGCCGTTCCCGTCGTGAGCGAGACGGTTGCTCAGACCGCCTTTCACTTCCAGTTGATCGCTCCTCTTCAGGGGCTGATGCGCGCTCTTGCTCAGCAACGAGTGCTTTCAGGCTAAGCCCAATACGCCGTTCCTTTGGAAATAGGTTAATCACTTTTAAGTCCAACTCGTCTCCGACGGAAACAACCTCTTCCGGCTTTTCAATCCGCCGATCTGCCAGTTCAGAGATATGAATTAGGCCCTCTATGCCCTCCTCAAGTTTTGTGAACGCCCCGAAGCTGGTAAGATTGACGATTGTGCCTCGAACTGTAGAGCCGACTTTATATTTCTCTGGGACTTCCTCCCAAGGATCCGGCTGCGTCTGCTTGAGTCCCAACGAGACCCGGCGTTCAGCAGCATCAATTTGTAGCACAACCACCTCAATTTCACTACCTTCTTTAAGAGCCTCGTTTGCTGCACCACGTTTCGTCCACGAGAGATCCGAGGTATGAATTAAGCCGTCGATTCCTGGTTCAATTTCAACAAACACACCAAAATTTGTTAAATTCCGGACACGTCCGGTAATTTTGCTGCCTACGGGGGCACGCTCCTCTAAAAGCTCCCAAGGATTCTGTTGTAGCTGCTTGAGTCCAAGTGAGATGCGTTTATCTTCTCTTGAAATTTCAAGCACGACCGCTTCAATCTCATCGCCTTTGTTGACGATCCTCGATGGTGCTACGTTGCGGCGCGTCCATGCCATTTCAGAGACATGAATCAGACCCTCTACGCCCTCTTCAAGTTGCAAAAATGCCCCATAGTTGACAATATTCACAACCACCCCGCGAACCGTAGAGCCAATTGGGTACTTCTCCTCAATATTTTCCCATGGATCCTGCGTTTTTTGTTTCAAGCCCAACGAGATTTTCTCGTTTTCTGGATTGATACCGATGACCTGAACTTCAATCTCTTCACCAACTGAAACAACATCAGAAGGGTGATGGATGCGTCTCCAGGCCATATCCGTTTTATGGAGTAACCCGTCAACACCGCCTAAATCCACAAAGGCACCAAAAGCGGTAATATTCTTCACCACGCCCTTGATCAGTTGCCCCTCCTCAAGCGTGCTGAGAACTTCCGAACGCTTTTGTGCCAGTTCCGCCTCTAAGCACGCACGACGAGATAAAACGATGTTATGCCGCCGCTTGCTCAGACTAATAACTATCATGTCAAGCGTCTGACCGACATATTGTTCAAGGTTCTGAATAGGGCGTAATTCAACTTGTGAAGCCGGTAAAAATCCGCGTAGGGAGCCGATCGTCACCCGTAAACCACCCTTAATTCTTTCCGTGATACGACCTGCCACAGGTGCGCCAGTCTCATGGGCAGTTGCAATCTCATCCCAAATGAGGGTCTGGTCAGCTATTTTCTTTGAAAGAACGATTTGTCCTTCCGCATCCTCACGCCGAACAATATAGACATCGATTTCATCGCCAACCTGTACAGCGGGTAAATCATTTTCTCCAGTATCAAACTCCGCTGCCGGAATGTAGCCTTCCGACTTAAAGCCTATATCGATCATTACCTCATCGCGGGTAACATCCACAACGACACCTTTAACAATCTCACCATCGGTAAATGCCTTGATCGAATTGTCGTAAGCCTCTTCAAGCGATTCAGCACTCATCGGCTCCAAGGGTTCCTCGGAGACCGCTGCTTCCTCTTGGGAGGCACTGTCATCGGTAAGTTCAGCCGCTTGCTCACCATCAGCCTCACTGGCAGGAACCGTCACCGCTACCTCTTCAGTTTCAGTTCCATCTGTCTGATCAGTATCAGCCTCGCTAACAACCTCTTCCATCGTCTCCTCAGATGTGACTTCATCAGTAAGTTCAGCTGTTTGCTCACCATCAGCCTCACTAAGAGTCGTGTCCACTACTTCCTCAGGTCCGGTCTCATCTGCCTGTTCAGGCGAGGCTTCATCGGTAGATGCCGCCTGTTCAGAATCCGTATCCGCTGCAGTCGTTTCCACTTCACTGCTTAGGGCTTCCTCATGCACCTCAGCCTCTGCATCGGTTGTTGAAGCTGCCTGCACAGCTTCTGGAGTTTCTGTCTCGCTTGCTGCGTCCTGATTTACTTCAACCGAACTTTCAGTCGAGTGCTTCTCTTCTTCCACATCAACAGTAGATGTGTTTGTATTTGCCTGTTCGTTGTTCATTAAGATACCTGGTCCATTTAAAAACGCGCAACCGCGTTAATCCGCCAGTTCCTCCTTATATTCAAAGTGCTTTTGACACTTCCAAATCGGTTACGCAATAGTATACCATAAATGCATTAAGAAAGCAACAATTTTTTTAATCAGCCCAATTTCACCTTACCAAAAACATCCTCAATCCGACATCCAGAAGAAAAATTTTGTTTGACTTTTTTGCCCAATTAAGATAAAATTCAGGAAAAAATTGCTTTAGTAATTATGGCTAATTCCATTCTAAAAGAGGTAATTTCTATGGACTCAACCCAATTAATGAAACTCCGTGAGAGCTCCGGTATTAAAATCATTGAGATAAAAACAGACTTGAGCAGTTACGCAGCATCTGATTTACGGAAGGTACTCGAAGGCCTATTGGTGGAGAAAGTCGATAGAGTTGTTGTCAACCTCAGTGAGGTAAGTCATATCAACAGTACTGCCGTGGGTGCCCTTGTAGGTGTTGCCAAGCGCCTCCGTCAGAGCGGCGGGGACCTTAAAATTTGTGCGCTTGCTGACAACCTAACGCGCACCTTCAACCTCATCGGTGCTTCCAGTGTCCTTGAAATCTACGAATCAGAAAACAGTGCACTCGCTGCATTTTAAACCCATTAGATTTTAGCATATGGCGAAAGCAGATATTAAACTTAAGATTCCGAGTGCTGTCTTTTATATTGAACCCGTTCGGGCGTTCATTGGGAACCTTGCACAAAGCCTCGGGTTCCCCAGAAAACGCGTCGCAGACATTCAACTCGTGCTTGACGAAGTTTGTACCAACGCAGTACATCACGGCTCATCTAACACCGCAGTCGGCATCAAATTACGAATAGGAATTGATGCTCATGCCCTTGAAATTTTAGTGAGAGATACCGGATCGGGAGATGCCGAGGGAAAAAATTGGCTAACACATGAAAGGCTATCGGAAATCGAGGCGAACCGCTCGCCGAGCAGCGAAAGTGGACACGGCATCTTTATTGCAAAATCGCTCTCAGATACTCATGAAATGCAATCCAATGAAGCCGGGGGTACAGATGTTCGTGTTGTCTTCTACCTTTTAAAATCAAGCAATACCGGGCTTTAATCTCATCCTGCTGCTTCAATAGCAAGGAGTGTTAGATCATCGTCTTTTGGGCAGTTGGCTGTGAAGGTGTCAACCGCCTCCGAGACGCTAACAATAAGCTTTGCTGCAGGTTGAGCGGCACACTCGCTTACCAATTTTTGAAGACGCTCTATTGTAAATTCTACGCCTTGCGGACTTTTAGCTTCATAAACCCCATCGGTATAGAGAAAGATTTTGCTCAAGGGACCAAACGGATAGCGAACAATCTCATAAACCGATTCTCGCCAGATACCTAATCCATTTCCGGTGTTCTTATCTCCGATAGCGTAACAAGTCTGCTGATGTCCATCGTACAAAAGGGGAAAAGAATGCCCAGCATTTGCACAAACAAGTTCCTCTTTACCAAGATCAATGATGCCACAAAACGCCGTTGCAAACATAAACAACCGAGAACTAATCAAATCGTTGAACCGAGTATTTAGTATTTCAAGAAGGTAGCCCGGATTATCTTCAATCAGCTCTTGAAACTCCGCCAGAATCGTTTTAATAAAGACAGTTACAAAAGCCGCTGAAACACCATGCCCCATAACATCAGAGATAAAGACACCGAGTCGATTTGGGACGATCTCCCAGACATCAAAGAAGTCACCACCAACCGCCATTTCCGGACAGCACCGAGAAGCGATCCGAAATCCAGATAATTCTTGGACACCATTCTGAGGAATCAGAATCTCCTGAATACTCCGTGCCATTTGGAGCTCTTCTTCCAATCGGGCATTATGTTTCGCAAGTGTATCCTGATACTCCTTAATCCGCAAGAGAGAACGAACCCGCGCCAGGACCTCCAAGCTATCAAAAGGTTTTTCAATAAAATCATCTGCCCCCGCCTCAATAGATTTAATCCGATTTTCGCGTGTGTCGCGGAGCGCAGTTATCATCACAATTGGAATAAATTCAGTAGCCTTGTTGGCACGGATTCGCTTGACGACCTCAAAACCATCCATCTTAGGCATATTAATATCTAATAAAATGAGATCCGGAGCGTCTTTTTCAACAACATCAAGTGCCTCAACACCGTCCTCAGCTGTGTAGACAGTGTACCCTTGTGCATTGAGATGAATTTGCAGAATTCTCACATTCCTCGGCTCATCGTCAACGACAAGAATCTTTGAGACCTCTTGTGCTTCGGGTTTCGTTTCAGGATTCATCCCTCTGTCCTTTTAAGGTGAGTTTCTATGCGTTCCACCAGTACCTTGATGTCAATAGGTTTACTGAGATAATCATCGCAGCCAGCTTTGAGAATGCGTTCTTTATCACCAGACATCGCCGCAGCTGTTAACGCAATAATTGGTATATCTACCCAGGCAAGATTCGCTTTAATTCTCCGTGCTAATTCTTCACCGCTTTGTCCGGGTAACGCAATATCCATGAGGATGAGTTGAGGAATCGCATTTTCTAAACTGGCGATTGCTTCAACAGCATCAGTCGCTTCGATAACCGTATAGCCTTTTGACTGTAGTACAATCCGCACAACCTTACGATTCAACTCTTGATCTTCAATTACCAAGATCCGTTTGGGTGTTTCTGTCTGATCCTCTACCGGAGATGCGTTTAAGGTTTTCACGGGTCGCCCTCTGTTTAAGCCAGTCGTCTGAAATTAGCCTCAGTTGTGCAAAGTGAAGTTTCCATCATTCAACCCTATATTGCTTCATCAAACACATTACTGGCTTCAATTTTTAAGTGTTGCAGTGGAATTCTCAGGGTGAAACTACTTCCTTTACCTTCCTGACTTCTAACACTAATTCCACCGCCATGCAAGGCGATAAGCCTTTGTGTCAATGCTAAACCGAGCCCTGTTCCTCCGTAGCGTCGGGATTTTGATGTATCAATTTGCGTAAATGGCGCGAAGAGTTTAGCTTGATCGGCTTCGGAGATACCTATCCCTGTATCCATAACTTGAGCACACAACTCTGTTTCATTGACCTCCAACTGCGTTGTAACTTTTCCACCCTCTGGTGTAAATTTTACCGCATTGGAGAGCAAATTGTAGAAGATTTGCTTAAATTTAATCCGATCGGCTTCAATTAGGCCCTCCTGATTATAGGTCAAGGTGAGGTCCAAATCTTTTTTCACAGCAAGCGCGGTGATAATTGCATTTACCTCTTCCACTGCTTCAACAATAGAGAATTCCTCGAGATGCAACACCATCTTTCCAGCTTCGATTTTTGACAAATCAAGGATGTCGTTGATCATCTCCAGTAAATGTTGACCGCTAATATGAATATCGTTGATGCACTCTTTCTGTTCAGGGTTGATACTCCCAACGAGTTCATCTCTGAGAATTTCAGCAAAGCCGATGATAGCATTTAACGGCGTTCGCAATTCATGACTCATATTCGCGAGAAAATCACTTTTTGCGCGACTTGCATATTCAGCAGTCTCCTTCGCCTGTTGCATCGCTTTTTGGGTTTTTATCCGCTCGGTAACATTAAGTGCCATACTAATGCCTAAGCGTCTGTTGTCCGGAAGTTCCCCAAGCAACGACGAACTAAATTCCCATATCTGCTTTTCACCCGACTTGGTAAAAATTTCGTACTCTCCCTCCGCCACCCGTTCTGTGGAACGATACAACTGTGAGAGATGCCCTTTGATTGCCTCAGCTTCTTTGTTACTCGTTTGCTCAAGCCATTTTGCAACCGTTGGAATATCCGCGTGGGTATATCCAGTTAATTCCGTCCATGCTCGGCTAATCTGTAGAACTTCACCATCCTCAGAGTGGATCATAATTGGCAGCGGCGCATTCAACACAGCACGCCGAAAGCGCTCCTCACTACGCTGCAATTCAATCTCCGCTTGCTTCCGATCAGTTATATCCGTCGAAGTCATTACGAACCCTACGAGTCGTCCCTCTGGCTTGATGGGTCCCAGACACGAAGCGTACCAGTATCCACTCATCTGTCCTCGGACCTCATAGGTGGCAACCTCGCCAGTTTCGATTACCTGTGCACAAGCCTCCCTAAGCCGTTCATGATGCTCCTCCGCAAGGAAATCAAAAACACTTTTTCCGATAACATCTTGTGGTCCTAATCCGAGATTAGCCGGAAGTCTATTGACAAATGTCAGACGACAATCCAAGTCCATAGTCGAGATAATATCCGGAGCACTTTCAACCAGAGACCGCCACTTCGCCTCAGAGTCTTGAACTGCTTGTTGGGCGCGATAGTATTCGGTTATATCTCGTGAGATACCACACGTTCCTTTAATACGCCCCTCTCTATCGCGAATCGGGACTTTCGTCGTTGACACCCACGTGTCTTGCTCATTGGGCCACGTCTCTTTTTCCTGTTTAGCCTCAATGGGTGTCCCAGATTTGATAACAGTCTGCTCATCTTGATAGGCTTGCTGAGCATGTTCACGCGTAAAGAAATCAAAATCTGTTTTTAGTACTGCCTCCGCCGGATTTTTCAAACCAAATCGGTCAGCCAAAGAGCGGTTAATTCGGACAAATCGGCTTTCTGTATCCTTAAAATAGATGTGATCAGGCGTGTTTGCCATCAGGGTATGCAAGAATTCGCTTTCTTCGGTATGTTTCACTGCCAGCTGCTGGAAACGGGTTTCGTTTTCTCTCAACTTCGCTTCCAACTGCTTCTGCATCGTGATATCATTGACGACGATATAGCAGCGATCCTCTTCAGGCGGCTTCGTTGCGTGCCACCTCAACCACTTATAGGATGCGTCCTGGCACTGAAAGCGATTTTCAAAGGTAACGCGCTCATGTTCCCCTGTCTTTACGCCTTCAATTTTAGTGAGGGTTTCCTGTCTATCAGCCGGATGTATCAACAGATCCCACTGCCGATTTTGTATTTCTGGGGGGGTAAATCCGAGGGTGTCTTGCCATGCTGAGTTAAGCGCGACGAAACTACCGTCACAACGGATATACCCAAACATGTCCGAAGAGATGTGAAAAAAAGAATTAAGTTCAACGGTGTCTTCTGTTACGTTGCGCTTGCGAGTTGCGTTCTTAAGCTGCTTCATATTTCCGCTCCAGAAGGTACGAGGTAGAAACGCCTCGCGCCACACCATTGTGATGGTAGGAAGGTTACTTCGTCACCAAAACCGCGCGATTTGCCAGTTTGACAACAGTTTGCGTTGTACTTTGAAAAACCAGTTCATACAACCTACCGTGATGACTCGCACTTAGGGCGATTAAATCACAATCGTTTGCCTCCGCATTTTCCAAAATATTCGATACTGTAAAGCCGCGGGCAGTAAGGAAATTCGCTTCAACGTCATAGTAGTGCAAGTATGCTTCCATCTGCTGTTTAATTTCTGTCGCCTGAGGTTGCGTACTCGAAAGCGCGAGCCCAAGGATACCGGCTTTTGTCAACTCACCGATCTCGGCAACCCAACTCAACACATGATCGGAGTAAACGTCCCCGTGATGGACAGCAAGAATCTTTCGCAAAAGCGTACACTGTTCATGCACTACGATGATAGGTCTCGTAACATGCAACAGAACATCGTCAATCTGATTCTGAATCAGTTTCCGCCGACGCTCGCTTACATCTTCAGGAAGCCCTACAACAACGAGATCAGCGGAGCGCGCCTTTTCGCAAATCATCTGGCGAGGGTTACCAGCAATCGCTTCAACATGATAATCCAAAAAGTCGTAAAGTGAGCATTCCGCTTCTGTTCTATGGAGAATAGCCTCAGCCATCTCAGCACTTCCACCGTGATTGCTGTCTTGAAAGAAAACACACGATAGATGTGTACCCAAAAGCACCGCTAATTGTCCAGCGTACTCAAAGGCATTCTTTTCATAATCCGTATCGCCGATCGCGACGAGGATATTTTTAATCATGAGATATCCCTATATAGATAGTAAGACTTAGTATGTTGCTTGTTGGTTTTTCAAGGCACCCGCGTTGCAATAAAACCTAAATTCACCAGAACCGGTTTACGGGTGCCGCAGCAAAGCAGCAACAGCATCGTCTTCACTTTCAAAATTCCTAAAGACGGTGATCAATCGCGCCATAACGATGAGGTTTTTGACATGCTTATTCACATTAATCACCGCAATTTGCCCCCCTCGAGGGTGAATATCGGAATAAACTTTCATTAATGCGCCAAGACCAGAACTATCCATTCCCGTCACATCTTTAAAGTCAAACACAAGTCTGGGCGGAGTAGCAAGGTCTGCCAATGTCTCTGCCACAGTCTCCGAGACCTCCTTGATACCCGGGGAGATTATCCTACCCATCAACCTAAAAATCACTACCCCTTCTTTCTCCGATACGGTGATTGACATAACACACTCCTAATACACCAATCTATCTGAGTTTTGGATGCAAACCCTCTAATAGCACCGCTTAACTTTCACTTGATAACTCAGCAATCGCCTCGCTCTCGTTATCAAAATGCTCAAAGATACTAACGAGCCGGCTGCGAACAATCAAATTTTTGATGTTCCTTCCGACATTAATGACGCCAATCCGACCATTCTTACGCGTCGCAGTGACATGTGCGCCCATAAGGGTCCCGAGACCGGAACTGTCCATCATATTAACGCGCTCAAAATTAATGAGAATGCGCGGTTCGTCAGAGGCATCTATTTGCGAAACGATCGCCTCTCGTAATTCAGAAACTGCTGCTCCCATTATCTTCCCACTCGGTTCTAAAACTGCAACACCATCTTGCTGACGAATCGTAGTTGCCATGATTTTCTCCTTATTTATGCTCTTGAAACTGAAAACACCAACTTACTTTTTAATTTTACATTTTTTTTCTTTATTTGTCAACACTCAATTTAAGTGTTTAACTATTTTAACCAAGCTTTATTAGAAAAGGTTTACCTACCCAAAATTTAGTTTATCGAAAGCCCATCTGATTTTGTTTGTTTTTATCTCAAAAATCGGATATAATGTCAGCAAATTTTCTACGCTACAGAAAGGAAAGTAATGTACACTCTGAACCCACGAATCAAGGACCTGCCTAAAGATGAACGTCCACGTGAGAGGCTGCGTAAATACGGACCCGAAAATCTAAGAGACTCAGACCTTTTGGCGATTATCCTTAAGGACGGCTTTAAAGGCACAACGGCTGTCCAACTCGGTGAGCAAATCCTCATGACATTTGAAGGCGACTTGAAGCGGATGGCAGACAACAACTCCAAGCAATTTGAGAAAATCAAAGGAATTGGCGAGGCAAAGGCAGCACAGATTGTCGCGGCTTTTGAACTCGGAAAACGATTGGCACGCTTTCACGCCGATCGCGACAAGATTACATCCCCAAGCGATGTTGCAGACTTGATGATGTCGAAAATGCGCTATCTAAAAAAAGAAATTGTTTGTGTATTGTGCCTGGATACTAAAGGTGGTGTAACAACCAAAGGTGTGGCTGGAGACCTCGGCACTGAGGCATCATGGGGGAAAAAGTTGTCCGAAGGGACAGTTTTTGAAGGTACGCTAAACGCCAGTGTTTTTCACCCGCGCGAAATTTTTCGATTCGCAATTGAGGAATCCGCAAATTCAATTGTCCTCGTTCACAATCATCCATCTGGTGATCCACAGCCGAGTCAAGAAGACATTCGCGCGACAAAACAACTGATTGAGGCGGGAGATCACATCGGGATTAAAGTATTGGATCATGTCATTATCGGAGACGGCATCTTTGTCAGCCTAAAGGAAGAGGGTTTTATTTAACGAGCTTAATGACATTCTCAGGTACGTTGCCGAAGCACTTCGTATAATAGGATACCCGCTGCAACGGAAACATTTAGGGAGTCAATTCGTCCTAACATCGGTAAGTGTACGAGATAATCACATTTCTGTTTCACGAGTCTCCGAATACCCCCACCTTCACTTCCTAAAACGAGACACAGCGGAACCTTGAAATCCGCATCCGTATATGCACAGGACGCATCTCCAACAGAACCGACGACCCATATACCTGCTTTCTTCAGAAGATCTATAGTTCGCGCAATATTCGTTACCCTGGCGATAGGTACGTGCTCAGACGCACCCGCCGACGCTTTGTGTACAGCCGGCGTGATACCAACAGCGCGATTCTTTGGAATGAGGACAGCATCGGCGTTAGCAGCATCCGCAGTCCGGAGAATCGCACCAAGGTTCCTCGGATCCTGAACACCATCCAACATTACCAACAATGAATCCGTCTTATTGTTTTGTATCTTTGCGAGTATTGTTGGCAGGTCACTATAATGCGTTAGATTAACAAGTGCGATAACACCTTGATGCGGAACAGAGGGTTCGATGCTATCCAATTCACGTCGCGCGCAGCGTTTTACCGGGATACCCGCCTGTTGTGCCTTCGCGATGATGTGACGGACCCGCGAGTGGCTGCTCCCCTCAGCAACCCAAATTTTTTCGATATAACGCGCACGATGCTGTAGATATTCGATAACTGGATTTCTACCAACAATGTATTCGGACATCCTGAAATACAGACAGATAGGATTACGTGTCTCGACAGATTAATTAATCGCCGCGAGTAAACTTAATATCCGGTCCGCGCGGTGTAATCTTGATATCTGGATCTGCTTCTTGACAGTGGACACAAGTAATCTCACCGACGTTCACATTTTCCATACGCGGTGCAAGTTTTCCCAACTTAAATACGAACCCTAAAACTTCGCCCGCTGGAATTTTCTCATCACACGAACCACACTGGACAGCCTCTCCAGACTTAACGTTCTCTAAAAGTTCTGATGCTTTCACAATCTTCCTTCCATTGAAAGTTATGCTGATGCTTATAGGAAATAACGCTCTTTCCGTTTATCAGACTCGTATTCTTTATACGCCTCTTGCGCCGTGTCAACTTCGGAAACCTCTGCGATAGGCACATCCCACCAGGATTCATAGCGCGGGACCCCTTCGTAGTAGTCCACATCAATCTTTACAACGGTTGTCTGCTCCGCTTCGCGTGCCTCAGCCAGTGCAGCCTTCAGGCTTTGTAAGGTCGTCGCTTCAATCACCTTGGCACCGAGGCTGCCAGCATTCGCTGCAAGATCCACCGGTAAAAAGTCACCCGCAAGTTGACCGTTCTCTTCGTCGCGGTAACGGAAACGGGTAGCAAAACCTTGCGCGCCCGTTGCGCGAGACAGTCCTCCGATGCTGCTATGCCCCTCATTGTTCACAAGAACAATAATTAGTTTATAGCCTTCTTGGATTGATGTAATAATTTCCTGTGCTAACATCAAATATGAACCGTCCCCTACCATGACATACACATCGCGACTTGGATCCGCCATCTTGATGCCTAACCCACCGGCGATTTCATATCCCATACATGAGTAGCCATATTCCAAATGATACTGTTTCGGATTACGTGTCCGCCACAATTTGTGTAAGTCGCCAGGCAGGCTCCCTGCCGCACAAACCATGACATCTTCAGGACGCGAAAATTCGTTAACCACGCCAATCACTTCACTTTGACTCGGTAAGGGTCCGTGTCCGAGATGATAAAGCCGATCAACCTCGACTTCCCACTCATCACGATACTTCTCAATTTGTGCGGCGTAGGCTGCATCAACACGATAGTCTCCAACAGCGGTAGCAAGTTCCTCAAGTGTGACACGAGCATCGGCGACAAGCGGTAAAGCAGCGTGTTTATAGGCATCAAATTCAGCAACATTAATATTGATGAAACGGACATCCGGATTTTGGAAAGCCGTTTTGGAAGCCGTTGTGAAATCACTCAAACGGGTGCCAATCGCTATTACCAAGTCCGCTTCGCGCGCTGTGATATTTGCCCCCGGTGTGCCCGTCGCGCCAATTGCGCCGAGATTCTGTGGATGATTATAGGACAGTGAACCTTTTCCAGCGAAGGTTTCACCGACCGGGATACCGGTCTTTTCCACAAATTGGGCGAGTTGTTCCGTGGCTTCACTGTAGATAACACCCCCACCGGCAATAATCAATGGGCGTTTGCTCTCACGAATCCAGGCCGCTGCCCGATTGAACAACCCCGCATCCGCACGCGGACGAGGTATAGTGTAAACGCGTTTCTCAAAGAGTTGTGAAGGATAGTCATACGCCTCGGCTTGAACGTCTTGCGGAAGTGCCAAAGTTACAGTGCCCGTATCTGCCTGCGATGTCAAGACACGCATCACTTCCGGCAACGCTGTGATTATCTGCTCTGGACGATTAATCCGATCCCAGTAACGCGAAATCGGCTTAAAGCAATCGTTCACCGAATAATCTTGAGAACTCGACGACTCCAATTGCTGTAAAACTGGCGCAACTAAACGGGTGGAAAAGATGTCGCCCGGTAACAAGAGAACAGGCAACCGGTTAATAGTGGCACCCGCAGCACCCGTAAGCATGTTCGTCGCCCCTGGACCAATAGAAGATGTACAAGCAAATATCCGAAGACGGTTGTTCATCTTAGCAAACGCAGCGGCGGTATGCACCATAGATTGCTCATTTCGGGTCTGATAGAACCGAAATGAGTCAGAATACTGATGCAAGGCTTGTCCGATACCAGCAACATTTCCGTGACCAAAGATACCGAACATACCCGCGAAAAACTGCGTTTCGTTCCCATCTCGCTCAACATATTGTTGCTGAAGAAATTGAACGATGGCTTGTCCCATCGTAAGTTTGCGTGTTCTGACAACTTCTACACCTAAAGGCGTAGGGTTCTTTGATTCCTGTTTCATTATCCGATGCCTCCCTTGTGGAGGTCTTACTCAAACTCCACAAGCGTTTAGACTCTCCGTCTGCCCAACGGCGAGGTATTTTAGATTGATGGCGGCGTTTATATCACGATCCTGTGTATATCCACAGAAAACACAATGGTATTCTCTATTCGCCAGCGTTAAATCTTCCTTATTGTGTCCACAGCAACTACACGTCCGACTTGACGCAAAAAACTGTGGGGCTTGGATTATAGGTATACCAATCACTTCTGCTTTAGACTTGAGCTTAGACAGAAAGCCACCTAACGCACTATCTGACAACGCCTTTGCAAGCCTTTTATTTTTCAGCATGTTGGTAATCTTTAGCGTTTCAATACCAATAGCACTTGCATTGTTAACTATCTCTGTAGACGCTTTATGCTGGGCATCTTCGCGTATACACGCAATCCGATAGTGGATACGCTCGACTCTACGTTTCTGCTTATACCAGTTCTGAGATAGAAACACTTTCTTGCTGAGTTTACGCTGTTCTCGCTTGAGTTTACGCTCATAGCGTTTCAGCGGTCTTGGATTTAAATACTTTGTGCCATTATCAAGAGTTGCTAACGTGTTAATGCCTACATCTACACCGACAACAGGGAGTCCACGTGTATCTCGTGGAGCATGTGGTGTTCCTGTGTCCAACGTTATTGAGGCAAACCACCTATGTGCCATCCTTGAGATTGTTATCTTAACAATTTCTCCCTCAAACCGCAGCCCCTCAAACATGCCAACCCACCCAATTTTCGGCAACTTTATGCGATTACCTTCAACAGTGACTGAGTTCGGGTCAGTGCTATAAGACTGACGATGACTACGTTTCTTATGTTTCGGAAACCTATTTTGACCCTTTCGCCAACGAGATATAGCATTGCCAAGATTTTTTATACCAAACAACGCAGCACGTTGATCCATATTACTTGTCCACCCTATACCTCGTTTGGCGACATTAAAACGCTTGGCAAGGATTTGCCAATGACTTGGGTTTTTTTTAAAATCTGACAACGCATAGTTATAGGCAAATCGTGCATAACCACACTGTGAAGTGCCACCTTTAATTTAGACCGAAATTTCGCAAAGTTAAGAGAAGGTTTGTCTCTGAAATTCGGCAGGAGTCAGATACCCTAACGCCGAATGGAGACGTTTATGGTTATATACCTGTGTGAGAAAATGACCGATGCTTTGTCGAGCCTCGGTAATATCTTGGTAATCGTTGAGGTGGACTTCTTCTTCCTTGAGCGTGCGGATGAGCCTTTCGGCGTATCCGTTCTCCCAAGGACGCCCTCTGCGAGCTATTGAAATCTCAATAGCGTGTGCTTTGAGCAGCGAGAGATACGCCTTTGAAAGATATTGCACCCCTTGAGCGGAATGATGAATCTCCGGGACGCTTTGGTGTAATGCTTGCTCCAAGGGTTTCAATGTCAGAGTTTGGCTCAAGTGTTGACCGAGGTTCCACCCTCGAATCATACGTGTGAAGACATCCATGAGCACAGCGACATAGATGAAGCGGCTGTTGAGGCGGACGTAGGTGCTATCACCGACCCAGACCTGATCCCGATGAGAGACTTCAAGGGGTTCAAGCAGGTTGCTCCACGGTTTATCGCCTTGAAGCGATCTGGTGGTTCGACACGCACGCTTGACCGAGACCAAGAGATTCATCTCTTTCATCAACCGAGCAACGCGCTTATACCCAACGGGGGTCCCTTCAGCCACCAGCATCTTCGTGATACGTCTATACCCATATGTTGGATACGCCGCTGCCAATCGCAGTATTTCAGCGCGTAGGACGTCTTCAGAGGGGTCGCTTTTGGGTTGATAATAGAAGGTGCTCTTGTTGAAACCCAGCACCTCACAAATCTCTCGCATGGCATACTCCTTGCGCAACGTCTCAACGAGACAGCGCTGTTGAGATGGACTCAATCCAAGAGCGTCAATGCTTTTTTTTGGATTTCCATCGCCAGGGTCAACCGCCCAACAAGTTGTTCAAGTTGAGCGATCCGCTCCGCTGACTCGCTGGAGTGCTTCTCGGTTTCCGACTCAAAAAAGGTTTCAGCATGTTCAAGATATTGTCGTTTCCATGTGGAGACTTGATTTTCGCTGAGGTTATGTCGTCTACAGAGTTCTGCTTGGGAACTGTCGCCCGTAAGTGCTTCACGCACAACTGCTGCTTTAAACTTAGCAGTGAATCTTCTGCGTTTGGCCATCGGAATGCTCCTTTCAAAGTAGATCGTCATTGTAGCACAATCTTATATTAGGGAGTGGTCTAAATTTACGGTGGCAGTACAGGTCTTTGATAGCAGCTTTTGCTTCAATAACCCAGTATTCTCGCTCACTCAACTCTACAATATACTCTGGACATAGCAAACCGAGGGCTATTTTTAATTGCTCGTTATATCTAAGCTCATTTTGAGCATAAACTTGACCTCCATTTTTAGGAGACCGAGTATCCCAACCGAGTTCTTTGAGTTTATCAAGTATAAAACCATACAATCTAACTTCGCTATCTTTAGCCTTTTTCATTTCATATGCACTCCTTCAAAAACTTCCAAAAGAGGTCAGTATCATGATAGTTATAGTTGTAGCATTGTTCCGCCACGTAGAGGGGTGTATAGCCTGTCTGATAGTGATGATATAGCACATACCATGCCCGTTTTAACAATGACAAAAAACCTTCAATAGTATTGGTATGTGTTTCACCATTAACATACTACTCTCGGTGATTGATTACAGCATATTTCATTTTTTTACTAATCAATCCATACGCTCAGAACTTATCAGTTATTAACGTAGAATCCTTGAGATTCGTAACAGAACCGATAAACTTCAGAATACTTGGCCCAGTGAGTTTCGGCCAAGTAGAGCAACGACTTTACCGCCGCGTTGGATTGTTCCAATGATGGTATCTTTCTCTGTTCGGCGACCGCGCTTAGCAGGTTCGTGATCTACTCTTTTGTTAGGCTTGCAAGATTTGCCACCGAATATAAGCTTTGTCTCCTTCTATAGTCCCTTGTAGCAAAGTACCACCCTTTTTCGCTATTTCAGTCCTGATACGCGTCATCATATATAGATCCACCTTTTGATTCAGATCTAAATAGTGTGCCGATTGATGACTGGATAGGCTTTTCTTGTCCCCAAACTACTTATGGTATTATGAAGTAATATAGTGTGTAGAAACTAACGTGCAGAGCACAGTTGCACAAAGTTGGAAACCGTATTTATTACCATCCGCCATGTTCCGCGACAAACTCGTTGACCTCAGGCATCGTTGGCATAAAGTTGGCACAACCGTGCCGTGTTACGACAATCGCACCCGTAGCATTGCCAAGACGTGCTGATTTTTCCCAACTCCAATCGCTGAGGTTCCCATAGACAAAACCACTGGCAAAGGCATCTCCAGCACCAAGGGTGTTGTAAACTTCGACAGGAAACGGTGCTGCGTGAACGACCTCACCGCTTGCCAAATGGACATCTGCTCCCTCAATGCCGCGCTTCACGATCAGAGCATTTGGACCTGCCCCTAAGAGCGTCTCAATAGCCACCGCCATATCCCCTTGAATCGTAGGATTTGAAATTTGGGAGTGCTCAATTGTGAGCTGAGAAACATTCCTAAGCGTAGCTGCTTTGATTTCTTCCTCTGTCCCGATAGCGATGTCAATATAGCGCAAGGCAGACCGAATAACAATCCCAAACGCTCTTGGGTCGTGCCATTGATCTGCCCGAAAATCGAGGTCCAAAAAGACCTTCTTTCCCAATGCTTTTGCTTGCTCTGCGGCATAGATTGTTGCACTACGGCTCGGTTCTTTGCTCAAGCCAGTTCCTGATATTAGCACAGCTCGACTCTCGGCAACCGGTGCAGCAAGAACGTCATCAATTGTCAGTTCAATATCCGCACAATTATCACGATAATAAATTAATGGGAACCGATCCGGTGGTTCAATACCGAGAACAACAGCACTCGTCCGATGTTCGGGTTTGCAGGGGATAAATCGTGTCTCAACACCCTCATTATTCAAAAACTTGAGAAGAAATTCTCCAACCGGATCCTCACCGACAGCCGTAAGCAACGCAGCCCGAAGCCCAAGTCTCTGTACACCAACGCTGATGTTGGTAGGACACCCACCAACGAAGGCACCAAAACTTTTAATGTCGGTGAAGGGAGCTCCGATGTCATTTGCGTAGAGATCTATAGAACTCCGCCCGATTGTAAGAATATCGTAAGTTTCCATTTTTTTCGCGACAAGATTCGCGTTTAAGAACCCACCGCATTTCTAAATTTCTGACTTTCCTCGGCAAATTTACAGGTTAACAAAAAAGCATCATTCCCACACGCTATCAATTGCACACCATGCCTTAACCACTGTTCGCCACTTTCAAAATCGTTGACATAACAACCCAAGGGAACATTGTATCGCTGTGTAAGCGCGATGACTTTTTTTATTGCATCCAGAAGCAACGGATGTTCAAGTTCACCGGAAATCCCCATAGAGGTGGATAAGTCATAAGGTCCAATAAAGATAACATCTAGCCCACCAGTGGCGAGAATGTCCTCCAAGTTTTCAACAGCTTTGACGGTCTCAATTTGTCCTATGCTAAGGATCTCTTCGTTTGCCCGACGCACATACGCTTGGGTATCAAGTTTTGTGAAGTCACCATAGTCGGTATGTCCGATACCGAATGCGACCCCTCGGTCCCCTTCAGGTGCGTACTTCGTCCAGTTTCGGATTTTTTCGAGATCTTCACCGGATTCGACCCGTGGAATCATGACCCCTGTTGCGCCTGCGTCAAGGATGCGAGAAACAAAATGGCGTTCAAGAACCGGAACACGCACAATACACGGCAAATTCGCGCCGCGTGCGTCCCGAATTATACGTCCCATTGTTTCTATAGAAAACGAGCTATGTTCCAGATCAGCAATAATAAAATCTGCCCCAGCACTTGCCAAAAGCGTCGCAATTGCGGAGCCTCCAAATTCAAGGACAAACGTCCCTATAAGAACCTCTCCGCGCTTTAAAGATGCTTTCACGTCGTGCTCCTCTAACTCTGAACAGGGATTTCCGAGATAAGTTTTTGTGCCTCACTCACCACCTTTGTGGGTGCCGACATCTTCTCGCCTATCATCATGATTAACATGTAATAGTCATAAGCGATCTGTAATTCACGATTCAGATGCGCACTCTCAGCGGCGTTGAAATAGCAGACAGTTGCCATTCTGTGGCACTCTTCAACAAGGGCTGGCAGATTTGCGTAGCTATGATTGAAGGCGGCAAGGATATAAGATTTTCCGGCTTCTTCCCATGAGCGCTGGAGTTCAAATTGGCGTCCAAGGCGGGTGTAGTAAATCCCACCATTTTTTGCATTTTTCCTGGCAAGTCGAAATTTGTCGGCAACAGTATACGCGAATCTTGCACGCGTATAACAGTTGGCGACAAGTTCGAGATTATCCGCTTTGGCAAAGCTGCGTGCTTGCTTTTGGTAGAACTTCCCCAGTTTATTATAGAGGACGTGACACTGCCGCATCCGTCCTTGTTGCTGGTAAATCTGGATTTTTTGGAAAATATGAAACGCTTCTTCCTCGTGCGGATACTGAATATCAATATGGACTTGATCCAGCAAAAATTCTGGCGATGCTTCCTCAATTATCATCCGATAGCTGCCCGATGCTTTAACTTGGGGTTGGATAGGAACTATATCGGTCTCCGTCTCTTCACGGGTAAGTTCTTGGTTATCAAGCCATGTACGAAGCACAGCATTTTCGTTATCCGGTAATTTCTGAATGAGTGTGATAATTTCCTCAACAGTCGGACTTGCTGCCAAAGGAGGTGTCGTGATATTAAGCTGCCGGAAGAGGTTATCAACGGTTCTAAGTAACTCTTGGTCATCCAGACAAAGCCGCGTCGCTTTCTGGACTTCTTCAAAAACGCCCATGTAGTCTTGGCTCTCAATGTAGCGTGTAGCAAGTGTATAATGTTTGTAGATTTGGGCAACCAACTTCTCACGCTTATTATTTTCCTCTTTCCGCCGCTGCTCAAAAAAAAGATTTTGATTCATTCGTTCTGCGACTTCAATAGGCAGTCGGAAGGTTTTGCGGTATCGTTCAAGTGCCTCTGCTAATCTCGGATTGCTGGAATTGACGCTGGCATCAATAAGCTGCGAAGCCTGTTTGACGTACTCATCTCGGCGGATACGATCTAATTCATCGTACATTTCGGTCGCATTTTGATGACGTTCAGAGAGTTGGCGATGGAGTGCCTTTTGTAAGAAAGTGCGAAGCACCTCTGGACATCTATAGATTTCTTCTATTTCGCCGGCAGCCTTCTTTTTATCCATCTCCTTGTTCTCACCCGAAAATGGGAATCGCCCCGTCACGGCTTGGTACAAAATAAGGGCTGTGGCATACAGGTCTGCCCGATAGTCATAAGATCCATAATGTTGTTCCGGTGCCATATAGCGACGCGTTCCCGCCATCGTTTCAGCAAACTCGGTGGTTTCGCCAAAAATACGGGCAATACTGAAGTCCGCGACCTTCGCTTGTTTATCGGTCGTGAGCAATATATTTTGGGGCTTGATGTCACGATGCATAATTTTGTGAGCATGCGCTGCTTTCAGTCCGCGGCAGATATCCAAGCCAACATTGATTGTATCGGTTAGCGAAAGCGGGCCCTCCTGCATCAGTTCGTGAAGACTTTTCCCTTCAACATATTCCATCACGATCCATGCAACATAGTCATCCGTACCCGGTTCAACTGTATGAATCGAGACAATATTGGGATGTCCCCAAATCTTTGACATTGCTTGAAATTCATTTAGCAAAAACTTCATCCTACCTGCCGGATATGCTGTTTTTGCTAAGGCTTTGATGGCAACGTTTCGGTTCGTCATCTCTTCGCGAGCGCGAAAGACCGACGAGAATCCTCCTGAATTCAGATACTCCAACAATCTATATTTACCTAAAATTAATTGGTCAATCTGCATAACAGCATCTTCAAGAGTTTAGAGCAGACAATAAAAGGGATGAGATATAATTTCCTAATATTAAAATTAACAGAATTAATATTAATTGTCAACAAAAAAAACAATTTTCGTAAATTTAACCCAAACTACTGCTAAAATCGAGCGCGTTGCACCTCGGCACACAGTCTCTTAGCCCGTTCAGTAAGGGATTCAAACTCCCTTGCTGCAATGAGTTGATTATTAACCAAGGCACTACCAACCCCCAATGCTGTGGCACCAGCCCTGATAAATTCGCCAGCATTTTCAATATTGATACCACCTGTCGGCACAAGAGGAATATGAGGGAGCGGGGCTTTTACATCTTTTATATATGAGGCACCAACCCCACTTGATGGAAACACCTTGACATAATCCGCACCGGCTTCCCACGCCATCAAAATCTCTGTTGGCGTAAAAGCACCTGGAATAACGACTTTGCCGTAGCGATTACAGATCTCAATGACATCTGCCTTGGTAACGGGACTGACAATGAACTCTGCCCCCGCCAACATTACAGCGCGAGCCGTCTCCGCGTCTAAGACCGACCCGGCACCAACGAGAATGGCATCTCCATACGTTGATGATACATCACTAATTACTTGCAGCGCATTCGGGGTTGTCATTGTCACTTCAATCACGTCAACACCACCAGCGTGAATTGCCGCGGCAGCATCAATTAACTCATTTGCACTATTCGCACGAATTATAGCGACGATACCACTGGCTTCGATCCGCCGCATCTGTTCTAACTTTGTCATGAATATCCTCGATTAGGTCGCTGCGCTTTCAATTTATAGTTGTTGGTTGCTGTTAAGACGTGTGGCAGTTGCAAAAGCTTTCACCTGCCACAACGAGTGACTATAAACCATTAACTATTCGCCACATTGAATGGCAAAATTTTTTATTGCGATTTATTTGGCAATATGTTAGTATAAAAAAATCAAATAGAAATTCCAGTTCGTAAATTCTCGCTAATTTCGTATAATTGAGAGCAAGTTTCGGATCGCTAATTCTACCGAAAGATTGCTTCATAAAAAGAATGGAAGTTGTTCCACTACTCCCTTATCTGATCAGCTTGACAGGATTGCTTGCTTTGTCCGGTTTCTTTTCGGGATCCGAGACTGCTTTGTGCGTACTTACCCAAGTGCAAATTGAGCGTTTCCGTTTTGAAAAGGGCAGAACGTCTGCTATTGTCAACTTTGTTGACAACCCTCCGAGATTATTTATTACTGTCCTACTTGGTAATAACCTTGTAAACGTCTCGTTTGCAATCCTCATGCTATGGCTTATTAAGAAGCAAGTCTTGCCCGATAGTACGGAAGTGCTCCAATTTGCTGTAGCCACAGTCCTTAGTGTTGTTCTTATGCTCATCTTTGGTGAGATGGCACCAAAGACTTACGCTATTAAGCACCCTGAGACCTTTGCCAAAATAACAGCCCCACCTCTGTGGATATTTTCGATCTGCATTACGCCGCTACGAGTGTTACTGCGCCGCATCATTGACTTCCTCGTTCCCATATTTACTGGACAGACACCTGATACCGAAGACCTTACCGCTACAGATTTCAAAGAGATTGTCAATGCATACCACGAAGAAGCACTTCCCGAAGATGAACGGGCAATTGTGAGCAATATTCTTGAATTGCGCGACATTGAAGCAAGAGAGATTATGGTACCGCGGACTGAAGTCGTCGCAGTTCCTACATCTAATACGATTCAAGAAACTCTAAAACAGGCAAAGGACTCAGGGTTTTCACGCATTCCAGTCTATCGGGACCAGATTGATAATATCTGCGGAATCTTCTACGTCAAAGACTTTCCGCTGTGGCGGCACGCCTCAGTGAATTCACGCACACTTGACACTTTTCTTGAAGAACGAGATACAATTCCTAACGCCCCTTCTAACGCGCCGCTTATTCGTGACCCCATTCTGGTGCTTGAAACCCGTAAAATCGGTGTGTTACTGCTGCAACTTACCGACGAAAAAACAAAAACGGCGATTCTCTTAGATGAATATGGTGGCGTTTCGGGTATCGTTACAACTGAAGACATCGTTGAACAAGTCGTCGGCGACATCATCGACGAACATGATAGAGGCGAATCTTTACCTGATTTCGTTAAACACTCTACAGACCCATTGTTACTCGAAGTGTCCGGCAGGATGAGTATCCGAGAACTCAACCATCAATTCAACGAACTCAAATTGAGTGAAGACGACGCTGACACTGTCGGTGGGTACGCTTTTGGACTCTTCGGTAGAATCCCTTCAGTCGGGGAATCATACACTGACGAAAACGGCATCAAATTTGAAATAACCGCCACAGAGGGCAATGTCATCACAAGCCTATTTATCAAGCTGCCAGTTACGCCGAAAGTGGAGACGTAACAACCGTTCAGTAACCAATTAGGCCACTGTGCCTAACATATACAAACAATTGAAAGTTCTCTTATTATCTCTCTTTTTAATTGGTGCCAGTGGCACAGCACAAATCGCGGTGCTCAGTTCATTCGCTGTTGCAGTGCTCATCTGCCTCGTTTTATCGGCTTTCTACTCCGGCTCGGAGACGGCTCTCGTATCTGTTAATAAAATCCGACTTAATCAACTCGTTGAATCCGATGATGCCAAAGCAAGCATTATTCACCGCTTAGTTGAATCCCCGCAGCGGATGCTCGCACTCACTTTAGTTGGAACGAATCTTGCAAATGTGCTTATTGCACAACTTGGCGAAGGACTCGTTGCACGTGGGCTTCCGAACCTCGCAGTAAGTTTACAAGGATTAATCGCTACTGCTGGTATAACGGCACTGCTCCTAATTTTTGGAGAAATTTTACCGAAAACCATCTTTCGCGTTAAAGCCGATATCTTAGCACTGCGTTATGCCTACCCCTTAAAAATCTCTGAGGTGATTTTCGCACCTCTCATCTATCTCGTTCAAAATCTTACACAATTTCTCATCAAACTCATAGACAGAAGTGCTCGCAGTCAAAGTCCCGATGCTCAACGTGAAGAATTATGGATTCTTGCCATTATCGGTGAGCGTTCAGGGAACTTACTTACAGACCAACGTAGGATGATTCATAGCCTGCTCAACCTTCAAGACCGAACGGTTGCCCAAGTCATGGTGCCCCTTGTTGACATCGTTGCCATTGAAAAAAACACAAAATGCGAAGATTTTTTGCAAATCGCCGCTGACTCCGGCTTTTCGAGAATCCCAGTCTACGAAGAACACATCTATAACATTATTGGGATCATTAACCTCTTAGATGTTATTTACGATGATGTCGCATCAGATACCTCTGACAACAACTCAAGTTCCTCGGGAAAAGACAAAGAACGGACTACGACGAATCAACCCAAAAGAGAAGATACCCAACCTGAAACAGTGGAACCTTTTATCCGCACAGCCTTGCACTTTGTTCCCGAATCAAAAAATATCAATGCCCTCCTCAAAGAGATCCAAGACACACGACACACCATGGTATTCGCTGTGGATGAATATGGCGGCACCGTTGGACTTGTTACCGTTGAAGATCTTGTTGAAGAAATCGTTGGTGAATTCGCCGACGAACGTGATGAACCCGACTTCATTCGACTCATCACCCCCAAAATCCTCGAATGCGACGGCAGAACCGAAGTCAACCTGCTCAAAGAACACTACCGACTCCAAATTCCTGAAGGCGACTACGAAACAGTCGCTGGCTATATCTTAGAACGAACCGGGACTATCCCAGAAGTCGGAACAAACCTCAAACTCCATGACTCAGTCATTACAGTTATAGATGCCGATGAACGTGCTATCCGCAAAATTCGCATCTCACGGAAGGTTGGAAACTTTACCTTTTGAAGCACATTGAGTCAAAATTGTATGACTAAGACCGATACGCTTACCGACCTACACGATTAGAGTATCCCTAATGGTGGCATCACAACAATTTCCTCAGTTACCATACCCGACGGTTGTTGGCAAACCGAGACAACCGTATCCGCTACATGCTCTGGCTTAAGCATCTGTTCAAAGTCTGGATGCTGCGGAATCTCATCCCAAAATGGCGTATGCACCGACCCCGGCAGCACCGCAGTCACCCGAATATTCTGCTGGCGAACCTCGCTGGCTAAAACTTTTGTGAATGCTAACGCCCCTGCCTTCGCGGCACAATACGCGCCTGATGCCTCAAACGGAACTTTTGCAGCGATTGAAAGCACATTAATAATCTGCCCACCACCTTGTGCCAACATAGGTGAAAGCGCGGATTTTGTGCAAAGATAAATCGCCTTTAAATTAGAGTCAATTACTGCATCCCAATCACTTGGCATGAAATCGGCGACCGTCCCAAAACGACCAATCCCGGCATTGTTAATGAGAATATCTAAGCGTTGGTAAACATCCAGCGTTTTTTCGACAAGCCCTTGCACCGCCGCTGCGTCGGTTACATCCGTTGGCACAGCGAGTACGGAATCGGGGTTAGAAACCCCTCCTACTCTCAGCTCCGCTGCGGCCTGTTCAAGGGTTTCAGGTGTTCGGGCAGCAAGCACAACTTTCGCACCAGCTGCAGCCAAACCAAAGGTGATCGCTTTACCAATCCCTTTTGATCCTCCGGTAACCACTGCAACTTTCCCATCAAGTGTGCCTATATCCGCTTGATTCGGATGGGTAGGTGGAACCATGCTCGCCTCCACATTTCCATTTTGTAGTTGAACTTTATGTCAATTGGGTATCTACATGAACAAAAAAGTTTACGTTAGGATATCTGGATACACCGCAAAAATTCTGCCCGCGTTGAACTATCCTCTCGGAACGTTCCCAACATGACATTTGTTGTCATCCTCGGTGCTTGTTTCTGGACACCGCGCGCCATCATGCAGAGATGTTGTCCTTCTATCACTACAGCAACGCCCTGTGGATCAAGTGCGGTTTCCAGTGCCTCGGCGATCTCACGTGTGAGCCGTTCCTGGACCTGTAAACGCCGAGAAAACATATCTACGATACGCGGAATTTTACTCAGACCGATAATCCGATTCCGGGGAAGATATCCAACGTGGCATCTGCCCCAGAACGGAAGAATATGGTGTTCGCAAAGACTATAAAATTCAATATCTTTGACAATCACCATTTCATCATAATCTTCGTCAAAGATAGCCTTGTTCAAAATTTTATCAATATCTTGCTGGTAGCCACTGGTCAGAAACTGCATCGCTTTGGCAGCCCGACTCGGTGTCCTCACAAGCCCCTGACGACTCGGATCTTCACCTAAATTTTTAAGAAGATTGGTAAAAAGTTCCTCTAATTCTGGGTTAGAAACCCCCTCTTTAAACTCCATTATGTTAAAATGGTCTCCATTGCGCTATTTTCAGCTGCGCTTACTGGGGTAGAAAACAGATTATTCGCCGTAGTAGTCGAAATGATTCTTTGGCGTTTCTCGCAAACGTAGACGGTATAAAGCCACGGGACGCAAATTCGGTTCCAGTACATCCCATATCACTTTGACGAAGTTCTCCGAAGTCGGATTAAGTTTTTCAAATTCAGGGGTGTCGAGATTCAGGTGTTTGTAATCAAATCGTGTGTAAACCTGCTTCTGAACGACTTCATCGAGAAAATCCAGCCCCGCAACCAACCCAGTTCTTGGATCCACATCGCCCTTTACGGTAACTTCAAGAACATAGTTATGCCCATGACCTGCGGGATTGTTACACTTTCCAAAGATATCTCGGTTCTCTTCATCACTGAGAACATGACTGTGCAAACGATGGGCAGAACTAAAATCGTAAACTTTGGTAAGATAAACCACCGGTCCTTCTCCATGATAGTCAGCAAAATTCGTAGCACTTTCGTAGAGACGTACCCTATGCAACATTCCATCTGGCAGAGAAGGTTCAAGCCGTTGCCAAATCTCAATAGTGATGTTTTCACATGTCGGTTGCAAATGCGGGTTGCCTGCAAAAACCGGATGTTGCTGGTTTAGATGCTTATGATCATAATTGGCGAGTACCTCTGTCTTCAACAGCGCATCCAACGTTACCAGATTGATAACCATCCCGTTATCGGCATCCACGTCGCCTTTCACCATCACCTCAAGGACATAGTTATGCCCATGACTACTTGGATTCGCAGCGGCACCGAACAGCTTAAAGTTTTCTGCATCGCTCAATTCAGGTATACGTTTGTAATGTGATGCTTCAAACGCCGTCTGTCGGGTTAAGTAATACATCGGTTTTTGCCGTTATCTTGTATGGATGAACCCTCTAAGGGACCCGCCGCGACGGAGCCACCAACTCATCATCCATCGACTCATATTGGACTGCCATAACCCATTCACCAGTGCCGCGCAACTGGACGTTGCACTTTTTAAGCCACTCAACTAAAGTGAGACGATCGCGCGCCTCCCACTCGCAAACCATCCGGCCTGAAAATGTATCACACAAGACCCGGATATTCTTCACATCGGCATTCTCTTCTTCTTTGAAACGCTTCAGGAGGCGCGCAACATCTTGACGTGTCATACAAGCAATGACGTGGGCAGAAACAAATTTAGGCATTTTTTTATTGCCATCAGCCATCGGCTTTCAGCTGTCAGAGAGTGAGATCACAAACCTCGCGAGCGAGGGTTACTGATACCGACAGCCGAAAGCTGTGAGTTATTCCTTTAGTCGCGTGCGATGGGTGCGCCCACGAGATTACCCCACTCTGTCCAACTCCCATCGTAGTTGCGGACCTTTTCATAACCGAGTAGGTACTTTAACACAAACCACGTGTGCGATGAACGTTCACCAATACGGCAATAGGCAACGGTCTCCTTATTCTCATCAACTCCTGCACCACCGTAAATGGCTTGCAGTTCGTCGTGAGACTTAAAGGTACCATCTTCAGCCACTGCTGTTGCCCATGGGATATTTGCTGCACCGGGGATATGTCCGCCACGTTGTGCAGTTTCGCTCATGCCAGGGGGAGCAATGACTTCACCGGTAAATTCAGCAGGTGAACGAACATCAACAAGATTAACGACACCTTGCCCGAGTGTCTCACGAACGGTACCGGCTGTAGCGCGGACATTATCATCAGGAAACTTCGCCTGGTACCCTGTAGTGGCGTAGTTCGGAACATCGGTGACAAGTGCTCTGCCTTCATCAATCCATTTCTGGCGACCGCCATTCATCACCTTGAGTTTGCTTTCGTCGTGACCGTAGTAGCGGAATTGCCATAAGGCATACGTCGCGAACCAGTTGTTATTATCGCCGTAGAAGATAATCGTTGTGTCATTAGCGATACCACTGTCATTGCAGAGTGCCTCAAACTGCTCTTTCGTGAGGATATCGCGTCGAACCTGGTCGCACAACTGAGTCTCCCAATTGAGCCCGACTGCGCCAGCGATATGCCCTTCACCATACGCCTCGGTATCCACATCAACTTCAAGCAACCGAACACCATCATCACCACCGTGTGCAGCCACCCATTCCGTACTCACTAAAACATCAGGATTTGCGTAATCAGCCATTTCTGTGTTAAGCCTCCGTATTTTATTTTGGTAAGATCCTATTCATATCAGGCTATAAATTATGCCCGAATAGAATGATTCTTTATTACATTATACATCTGAAGGTATGATTTGTCAAATAGAAATGCGATTTCGCTGTACTCCTGACTATTTTTGCGAAACTTGGTAAGCTTCCGAAAAAAAGAAAAGCCGCGTCAAGAGATTGACGCGGCTTATTGTTTGCAGATAATCCTATATTACCCTTTATACAGCTCAGGACTTACGCAAAATGACTGAATTCTGCCTATTTTCACAAGATTCGGTGCGGTTGGAAACCGCACCTACCAGTGGGGTGCGTAAGTCCTAACAGCTATCACAACCGATCCGCAACATTTGGTGCTGTCTTGGGGACGCTGTCTACGTCGCCATCAGCGAGCGCATCTTCCGGGATATAGTTGCTATAATCCGAGATGTTCCCGTGGGTTACCGCATAGATAACAACGTTGATGAGTTGTCGGGCCGCAGCCGGTGCGAACTCGTCCAAAATCTTATTCCGGTCCTGATAGTGACCGAAGAACGGTTTCTGCACCGCACCATCCATTACGTGTATCATAGCTTCTGTATCCACGAGAACCGCCAATCGGTCATCAATAAACACGCCCTGTAACTGACTATAGGGACCGTGATGAAGAATCGTACTCCCAATTTTTCGGACAGGAAACCGGAGGGGTCCGTTCAACTCATAGAAACTATTGTAAATCTCATGGTCATGCGGGATGGAAACCAGATGGTATTCAGGAAGAATCTGACGCAAAACCCGTAGTGCAGGCTGCATCGCTAACTCCGTGTTTCCATGGGTGGGCATATAGATGAACCCGCCGCGGTTGATAACATATTCACGAATCCGCTGCGCTTCCCGATCGGTATAACCGAAGGAAGGACGGTCTCCGCTGACCTGCCAGACGGCATTACTCAGCAATCCATTACTCTGGTTCTTGACTGAGGAGCTGGGAACGGGTTCCATAAAGATAATCGGTGACTCAAAAAACGCAGCATCCGTAATTTGGACTGCGTCAACCATTTGGGTTTGGATACCTGTTTCTGAATTCAGAGACGTGACTAAATAGGGCAGACCTGCCCCGAATCGGAGATGTCCGATACCGCTCCCTCATATATCAAGGTTCGGATGCAATGGATCATCAAGACGGACAAGATTCAACCGCCCAATAATCTCTTTGCCGTGTCCCTGAATAATGGCACCTGGGCTGCCTTTCGGAAGCAGTGGCACTCCATTACCCAAAACCATGTTCTCTGTTACATCTGACAATGAGGCATTGATATTCGCAGCACCTGCACCTTTTACGAGTGAGTTCAGGCTGCCACGGTTGTGCGTTCGTCCTTGTTCAAAACCAGATCCGGAACCGAAAGCACCGCGACCCGTGCCGCTCCCTAAACCGTCCCCGACACCTGCACTGAGACCATCTGTAATTCCGCCTTCACTGGGCAATCCGGCAGCAGGTAGTGCATCTGATGTCGTCGGTAGTTTCGCAGCAGTTGACAAAGGTTGTGTGGTATGCTCAATAACCGGAGACGCATTTGAAACTTTGACTTGCTGCCCTCTCGGGGCGGCTGGGGCACCCCCCATTAGGGATGCTGCTGGTGCCGCCGTCACGGACGACCTCGCTGTCCGTGCAAGCGTTGCGCGACGCGGTGTGGTCTCAGTTTGTGGAACGACTGTCAAATCCGGTGGAACCGGAGTTGGAATAACCACTTCTGGCTTAGCGACAATATCCCTTTTCGCAGCCTGTGGTGGTGAAAGAATAAAAAAACTCACATCGATGGCATCTCGTGCTTTTAATGGATTCGCCGAGATCGCAATATACCCTACAACGACTGCAAGGCAGGCGTGCACGACCAGCGATACCATCCATGCAAGAGGCGTACGGCGTGATTTCATGATACGCACCTCCTATGGGGTTCAAGAGTTAATATCCTAACGTCTGTTATATCTTATTTGCTCTCATCTTAACCGAATTCAATGGTGAGAAAGTTACACAAGATCCCTTCTGCCGTTAAAGACACAATTTTGGGGTGGAAAGGGTGCATAATTTGAAAAAACTTCGATTTTAACTCCGACTATTAGGACTAACAGCTCTGATGTCACAGTGCTTGAGTCCAGCCCTACCGTTTTTTTAACTTCGCCCAAGTTGTCGTTAAGCGATTCTGGGGATGCACAGCAAAACCCTCAATTTCACTCGGTAGTTTGGGGACAGCGTTGGGGTCTATTGCCATGTAAACGGCATCCAAACGGGTATCGCCTTCCCTAGACCAAAATGTAACGGTATGTTTCCCCGGTTTCAGATCAAAGGTCAACGGATTCTTTTCGCGCCATTTTACTTTTGACCACGTCCACTCCTGATGCTGACCTGTATCCCAGATCATGTTGGCATCACCCGGTTGTGGACTTTTCTTTTCATCGACTGTGACATGGAAAGAGTCCTTCGCCGTATCTTGGGCAATCACCCGCCCCCACATCGTGTACTGACCGGGTGTTCTAACGTTAATCACGAAATCGGCTTTACCGGGGTGGCGACCACCCCCGCCCTTTCCCGCCGATATATACATACCGCCTGAAGCTTCCTTATCCTCATAAATTTCCATGATTGCTACAATTTCATCTGCGTCTTCGGCTTCAAAGCCAATCTCAGTAGCAATGCAATAACCGACCCATCCCAATACAAGCAGTACAAATTGAATCAATAATAACCCCATATATTTCATGCGTATATCCTCCTTAGGTTTGTAAATAGCGCAATCCATTGCGCGTGTTTTTCTCCTCGCTTTACCAATACAAAACACTGACTTTAGCGTCTTAGATCTCAAAGCGCACTACCGTGGACTGAAGTATTTACAAGAAACATTAAAAAGGCTTCCACAAAAACCTGAACCTATTGTTATTAACCAACTCACTGAACATCTGACTTCTATCAGGCCTGGATACGTTGGCGAAGGAATTGTTGATACTCACAATATTAACAATGCCTGCATTATTTGTCAAGAAAAAATCCATTTTTTCTTGCGTAATATAGTTATGTCATAGCAATTTTCATGCCAAAGTTAACTCAAATGTGAAATCACTTGGAAAAGAAAGTTTCCCGATAATTCCGCTTCACAAAGTGAGGTCTTGCTGTCCAATTCTTGGACAACTTTGCTCAAAAGCCGAATCCGAAAGGTTTATATACCAAACCAATACCGACATTTAATCAGGAAGATATCCTTCCCCGGATCTGTGAAACTGCTTCGCAAACGATCCACCGGACGAAACTCAAGTTCAGCGTCTCCAACATCTTCCAAACTTATTTCTCTTGACTGAGACCAGACCAAAAACAGTGTACTCCCCGGACGGAATTCCCAACGCAGAACGGTATTACCACGTAAAGACCGTATATGGAAATCCGGATTTCGCTTCAGTGGGTACGGTTTGAACTGATACGATCTCGGCTCAACTAACTCTTTGAAGTTTGAATAATCCCCGATGGTAATAAACGGCTGCACATAGAACTGAAGGCTTAGCGTCGGTGTGAAACTAATGTTCGCGCGCGTCGTGAAGTCGAGCGTTTGACTCGTCAGTTCCCCATAGACGTAGTGGTTCTTGATGTGACCATTGACGTTCTCCTCAACTAACTCGATCCACTGGGCATCGAAAATACGGTAACGATACATCGGTCCAATACTTAACTCAATGTTCGATACAGGGCGAATGTTCAGGCGGAGGCTTACTTCTTTCTCAGAACTTTTGTTATCATCGTCCCACGCGAAGATTGGATTCAGTTCAAGTTGAACCATTTTACGACTATCGGTCCTAAGTTGGGTAAAAATCCACCACCCCGCAGGATTTTTAATCAGTGTTCCACCGCGTCGGACATCTTCGTCGTTAAACGACTCCAAATTCCGACCGACCCACAGATCATACTCCCAATAGTTTTTCAGTTTACCGTACGTCCATATCTCAGAGTAGCGACCGATGCTAACGCCGTCATAATTCCATTCTCGCCACCCATAGAACCCAAGCGTAACTTCTCGAAAAATGCTAAACGGCTGCTCTTTCTTAAACATGAGGTCATAAAACCATCTCATCATATCGCCGCGCCGAACGTAACCTATATCATTTATTTCAAAGTCTGGGGAAAGAACATCAAAACTGGTATCAAGCCGCCACCATCCACCCTGTTTTTCAAATTCAATATTTGCGAGATAACCCGACTTACGTGCCGCCAATTCTCCCACTTGGCTTGCTGCGAGCATCCCGCTTATCTGGTACCGCTCTTTCGCAAGCTTCAAGTCCCAGTCAAGTCCACTGACATACGCGGCGTTGGAAGCCTGCCGGTTTACGGCTGTTGTCACCAACCCGATGTATGAATTACCTTTTAAAACATCCTGCTTGACTCTACCGACAAAATAATTTGTCAATGGCTCCACAAGGTGATCACGATTCTTACCGTTCTTTTTAATCTGCACATATTCTGGCGCAGTGACAGCTTCCATGATGCCAAAGGAGGTGTTGCTGTTGGTCCTCCCGATGATTTTGGCAGCACCCAGAATCGTCGTCGCTTCTGGACGACTCAGTTCCGTTGCACCCTCTGGAATCTCAAAATGCCCCGGCTGCCGTCCAATCCGCCGTGAATAAAAGAATTGTTTCTCCCATGCGCCGAAGTTAAAATTGGATGCGCCCTTGACAAAAAAGGGTCTACGCTCCTCGAAAAACTCTTCATAAGCAGAAAGATTTAAAGTCGCAGGATCGGCTTCTACCTGTCCAAAATCAGGGTTGATTGTGGCGTTGAGCGTGATGCCAGAAGTAATACCGTATTGAATATCACCCCCAACACTCCCCCACAAATCAGCCTCGCTATTCAAGGTTGTTCTGCCCATAGTGTATGGTATTAATTCCAGATGACGAGACGGATGGATATTCTCAATTCCTACCAGGTCCCCGAAATGTGAAATCCAGCCCGGTGTGCCTTTCTTAATCAGTCGCCAATGGGAACGCTCTTTTCTGCGACTAATCTCTCGTTCTACCTGCAGTCCCCAAATATATCTATCTTTCGGTGAGAAGCGGAACATATAAAATGGTATTTTACACTCTACTGCCCACCCATTCTCGTGGATACGGGTTTTTGCCTCCCACACGCCGTCCCATGCATTGTTCCAACCGTCCGGACCACCGCCTCCAACAATGCCATCTATTACAGAACCGGACGGATAGATAGTAAACGAGAAACCACGTTGCCGGTTGTAGTGCGGATCAAGAATAATTTGGACTTTATCGGATTCAACGAAATCGTCGCGCCTGACGAGCCGTGATACAATTTTATCAGGCTCATTGTCATAGCACATAATCCCAAAATAGACCGCCTCATCATCGTAAACGACTTGAAATGTAGTGCGTTGGGAAGCAGGTTGTCCTTCATCTGGATCGCGTTGGCGAAAGCCTTCATGAAGAGGCGCGGCCCGCCAGATGTCATCATCTAAAACGCCGTCTAATTGCGGGGGTGTCCCTTTAATACGGACAGCCGTCGCAATTCTGTGAGCGGATTCTGTTTCTGTCTCAGCCCGCACCGTGCTTGGGAATTGTAAGGCACAAAATATCAAAAACAACACCCAAACACACCAAAAGTCCGATACAATTTTCAATGATTATCTCCTCTATTCTCTTAAGTAATTGCGCAACGAATTTCTAACGAGTCACCACTCGCACCAAATGCAGCTTTGGTAGGTTAAGGCGTTTTCGCCTGAAAAATTTCCGTAGTTTCGAGTAAACGCTTTAATTTTGCGTGGCTATACTTTGTGTCCTTCCTATCATTTTGTGTTATATTTCCAAAAAACTCCAGCATCAATATAATGATAGCTCGATATCTTATGACAACTTCGGCGTAGTCCCTGTCTAACATCATGAAGCCATCAGCACAGATTTCGCTGATATTTTCCAGTAACGGAATAAAAAATCCTGGATATCGCTCGTCACCCTTCAGACCATATTTTTCTATGATTTTCTTTTTTTTTTTCTTTGCAAGGCCCCGATAAATTGATAAAAGATGTTCTCCAAAACACGACAGAAATTCTCCATAGTCATAGTACGAGTTTTTTCTGAAAAACACCCGTTCCATTTCCGTCAAATCAAAACGCCTGTCAAGCACCAATCCAAAATCTGTTAAGTAGGGTTTATTTCCATCAGTGACGATATTATTGAAATGGACATCAAAATGGATAATTCCGTTTTTTCGCAGAAACGTTAGGGTATCCAGCACTTCGTTGATGAACGCGTCCAATCGGTCTATATTTTTTCCAAACCATTTTGAAAACGAGTAAGGTATATACTCTAAAAATAGTGCCACCTCGTATGTCGCATTCGTTCTGTCAACAATGTATCTTCCAATGTCTTCATTGCCATTCCAATATCTCACATATCTGCTGTACCAATCCATATCCAAATCCACCTTTTCCCCAGAACGTGGCAGGATTCGGTAATGATACATCAAGGGGAAATTCTCAATCGCGCCTTGCAGCACCCAATTCGTCGTTTTGATGTGCATCAGAAGTTCGCGAAAAACGCCAAAGCCTGCAGAACCTACGCCATAGTTGTAGTAGGTTGGCAAATCATACAGATTCTTCGTGGAGAACATAAGTTCGCGAAAAACGCCAAAGCCTGCAGAACCTACGCCATAGTTGTAGTAGGTTGGCAAATCATACAGATTCTTCGTGGAGAACATATGATTGTATTCGAGTTCCGTGATTGGAATTTTTTTTAGGACTTAACTTAGGACTCTCCATTAGTGCCTTACACCCCGAGCCAATACCGACATTTTATCAGGAAAACATTCTTGCCTTCATCGGTGAAGCTATTACGCAGTCGGTGTAATGGACGGAATTCGAGGTCTGCTGTGCGAAGCTGCTCCAACTCCGCTTCTCGGGATTGTGTCCAGACGAGAAATAGGGTGCTGCCCGGACGGAATTCCCAGCGAAGCACAGTGTTGCCCCGTAAAGACCTACGATGGAAATCACGATTTTCGTTTAGCGCGTAAGGCTTGAACTGATAAGACTTCGGTTCAATCAACTCCTTGAAATTGGCATAGTCCCCGATAGTAACAAAGGGTTGCACGTAGAATTGGAGACTCAGCGTAGGCGTAAAACTGATGTTCGCGCGCGTTGTGAAATCCAGTGTGCGGCGCTCCAGTTCACCATAGACGTAATGTTTTTCGATGTGTCCATCGATGTTTTCTTCCACCAGATCTACCCATTGTGCATCCTGTACGCCATAATTGTACGAGGGACCGAAGCTCACCTCAATATTGGAGGCGAGTCGAATGCGTAACCAGAGCCGCACATCGTAGTCATACGAACGCCTATCATCATTCCATGCGAAAACAGGATTCAACCGCAACTGAATCATTTTACGGCTATCGGTGGAGAGTGCTGTAAAAATCCACCAGCCTGGCGGACTTTTGATCAGCGTTCCACCACGCATCGTGTCATCATCACTAAACGACTCCAAATTTCGTCCAATCCAAAGATCATAATCCCAATAGTTTTTTAGACGGCCATCTGTCCAGATTTCGGAGTAGCGACTGATACTGACTCCGTCGTAATTCCATGTTCGCCAGCCGTAGAGTCCGAAAATGACGCGTCTGAAGACACTAAAGGGTTTTCCCTTCCGCACGGTGAAGTCGTAATTCCACTCAAGCATATCCGCACGTCGCCGGAAGCCGAGGTCGTTCATTTCTAAGTCAGGCGAAAGCACTCTGAAATCGGTATCAAATTGCATCCATCCACCACGTTTGTCAAATTCAAGGTGGGCAAGGTAGCCCGATTTGCGTTCATCCATTTTACCCGCCTGACTTGCCGCTAAGGTGCCACTTATCTGGTACCGTTCCTTTGCAAACTTTAAATCCCAGTCCAAACCCCCTACATACGCGGCATTGGAAGCCTGGCGATTGACAGCTGTCCCTATCAATCCAACGTATGAATTGCCGAGGACATCCTGCTTGACCCTACCAACGAAATAGTTCGTCAAAGGTTCAACAAGGAATTTGTCATCTTTACCTGCTTCTTCGATCTGTGCGTACTCTGGAGATGTAACGGCTTCCATGATGCCGAAGGAGGTCTTGCTTTGAGTTCTACCAGCAATTTTGGCAGCCCCCAGAATCGTTGTCGCCTCCGGGCGGCTGAGTTCTTTAGCACCCTCGGGCAGGTCAAAATGCCCTGGCTGCCGCCCGATGCGCCGAGTATAAAAAAAATTATAGTCGTTGCTGCTAAAGATGGAGGCCCCTTCCACAAAGAAAGGACGACGTTCCTCAAAAAATTCCTCATACGCCGAAAGATTTAGACGCGCCGGATCCGCCTCCACCTGTCCAAAATCTGGATTGACTGTAGCATTGAGCGTTATTCCGGAGGTAATTCCATACTGAACATCACTACCAATGTTCCCCCATAAATCGGTTTTGCTATTGAGTGTTGTCCGACCCATGGTATAAGGAACTAATTCCAAATGGTGCGGCGGATGGATATTCTCAATACCTGTTAGATCGCCAAAACGGGAGACCCAACCGGGTTCATCTTTTTTAATCAAACGCCAAAGCGCATATTCTTTTTTTCTGCTAATGCTCCGTGAAACTTGGAGTCCCCATGTATATTTTTCTTTAGGTGCAAAGCGTAGGACGTGATAGGGAATTTTATATTCTGCCGCCCAGCCATTTTTGTGAATTTTTGTTTTCACTTCCCACACGCCGTTCCACGTACTATCCCACCAACCGCCGCCAGAAATAGTCCCATCTGTTACAGATCCTGAAGGATAAACGGTAAACCAGAATGCATTCTGCCGACTGTAATGCGGGTCGAGAACTACATCAAGTCTATCGGATGTAACGTAGTTATCGCGCCGAACCAAGCGAGAGAAAATCTTTTCGGGTTCTTTATCGTAGCACATCACCGCGAAGTAGATTGCCTCGTCATCGTAGGCGATTTGGAACGTAGTGCGTTCGGTTGCCAGCTCTCCTTCATCAGGGTCTTGTTGCCTAAATCCTTCATGGAGGGGTGCGGTTTTCCAGATCGCATCGTCCAAAACCCCATCTAACTGTGGCGGCGCGCTATTGATTCGGACAGCTGTTGCGGTTCTGTGCAGTGATTTTTCCTCATTTTCAGCCTTGAGACCGCCGGGGAGTTGTACAACGAAAAAAACAACGAAAAACGCCCAGACGGTCAGAAAATTCCGTTTAATTGCCACTAATTTTTCCTTCTCTTTTTTAGGTATTTTATTCAGTTAAACCCTGTTTCTGAGAAAAAAATCAGAATTTATAGGACTAAAACTTCAGAATTTTTGAGAATCAATCAGAAACATCTGCCCCACATTGCGGACAAGCATCCTTCCACGTTGAGCGTCTGCCTTCACCGCAAACAGCACAGACCCCCAGTGGGTATTCATCGGGTTTCGCACGACTCCCACCTTTCTTGTAGGTGATAATGCGCCACACCGTCTCGCCATCCTCTTCATAGCAAAGCCAGACACCTTCTTTTCTGCCATCAGCGGAGCCGCCATCATGTTTGCGGTAGGGACCACCCCATTTGCGATTGCCATTTTCATAATACGCCACATAGTCGCCTTCGTTCTTACCATCGCGGAAAAAGCCTTCGCTCGCTTTGTTTCCATTTTTATGGTACTGGATCCAAAGCCCCTCTTTTTTTTCTTCAATGTAGCCACCTTCACTCCGCTTAAAGCCATTGGCGTAGTAAGTAACCCAATACCCGTGCTTCTTGCCGTTGCGCATCTCGCCATCAGTAAGTGATTTTGCCATAGTTAAATTTGTGGGACGCCGACATCAAATACAAGCTTGCAAGTTGTGTCTTGATGACGCGTCCCTATTACCTCCTATTCGTTTGTAAAAATAAGTCTCATGCAGTGATTACTCTTGCCGTTTGATGTCCCCCCAAGTCGTTGTCAGCTTATTAATTGCAGAAACCGAGAGGGCTTTCTCAAGTCCATCTGTCATGATAGTATTCAGGTCGTCTTCACTGAGTGCAGTATTGAAGATAGCCACTTCGTCAAGAACCCCCGAAAAATCCCAACCAGGCCCCCCTTTCCAACGGGTTAACCAAATCGAACCACCGTCGTGTTGTGCGGTAAAATCTGGTTCTCCTACATCTAAATCCGCTGCAACCTCACCATCAACATAGAGGACGAGTGTCTTACCATCGTGTGTTAAAGCAACAAAACTCCACTCGTCCATCTCCCAAGTCCCGCCTCGAACAGCACTGTTGTCTATTCCGCCGTTGAAGATAAAACTACCATAAAAATCGGTCGGACCGATGAGAATATTTGGATTGTGCCAATCTCTCTCTATGAGACGAACATGGGGACCCGAAGGGTTACCCAGCGGTTTCACCCAGAGCAGATACGTAAATCCATCAAGGAAGTCATTGACCGTTTTGCTCGCTGGGATAACCACATGGTTAGTCCCGTCAAATTCTATTCCCTTGCCACTCTTTCCATCTACTCGTTCAGCGTCAACAATCTCACCATCATTTCCATTGCCGGAGGTATCCACAACCGCGTCTCCTTTTCCCTGATCAAAGAGCCACATCCCCATAAGGGATGCTGGATCAATTTCCGATATGCTTTCCTGAACCCATATCCCTGAAATAAAGATAACTATCATAGCAACCAAAGTAATTAGGACTTTCATCGTTTTTAGTCTCCTTTTTCAAATTATGTCTCCAGTTCGTTACCGCACTTCGGGCAAGTATTGCCCCAAGCCAAACGTCTTCCCTCGCCACACACAGCGCAGACACCGAGCGGATATTCATCCGGTTTCGCACGGCTCCCACCTTTCTTGTAGGTGACAATCAGCCACACCGTCTTGCCATCATCTTCGTAATTATAAAACGGCCCCTCCTTTTTGCCGTCATACGACTTACCAACATGTTTAGGAAAGACTCCACTGGATCTACGGCTTCCATTTTCATAATAGGTGACACAAAGACCTTCGTATTTTCCATCGCGGAAGGTCGCTTCACCCGCCTTGTTCCCATTCTTGTGGTAAGTGATCCAAGGTCCGTCCTTCTTACCATGAATGTAGCCACCTTCGCTACGCTTATGTCCGTTCGCATAATAAGTGACCCAATATCCATGTTTCTTACCATTGACCATTTCGCCATCAGTAAGTGATCGCGCCATAATAAAAATTCACGGGATATTATACGCTTGGTATGTGCTTGAAAGCAACATCGCAACAACACATCCCGATTCCCTCCTATTGATTTATTATTAGATGTCGCTGGTGAGGATGAACTCCCAATCCCACGCCTCCATACCGTGATGAATGACGGTAGCCGTGGCTGATGGATAAGTACCTTGATGCCTCAATATCTCAAGCAGTGGATGATCCATCGAAACACAGAACATGTGAATATAATCATCAAGCGGTTTCGGATGCCCTTGCGCCGCACACGGTCCGAACTGAACATGTAACAGTGGCATCGGCGAGCGGGTACTCTGCAAAATGATGTCCTTTTTGTCCGCCAACGACAGATAAGAAACGTCTCCAAAATAGTCTCGTAAAAACGGTTCGACTTCTCGCATTTGCTCGGCATCTAAAGAAACAATTCCTAACTTTGTCGCGATTGACATCGGCGCGAGCGGAAAACGCTTTAGCATGAGTGCAACGCGATTTGGACGTTCGCTGTCCGCATCCATAGAGATAGCATACCCACGAGGGCAAAGAGGATACAACTTTGGAAAAGCGTGGACAAATATCGAGACAGGGAGATAGCGTCCACGGTATTCTGGGTGAACCTTCAAATCACAAAGATACCACACCGTTTTCGGCTTTTTATCGCTCATTGGCGGCACACGGCGTAAGATCGCAGCGGCTACTGCTACCACCCGATCCCCGTCAAGCACGACATAGTAGCGGAGCTGACCCAGCCGCGTGAAGAACGCAAAATAATCCGCACCGTGGTCAATCTCAAACCGATCCTCACCCAACGGATAACTCGTCCCCTTCTCTAAGTCCGCGATGCGATCATGGAAAACTTTCCACTCCGCATTGCGTAATTCTTTGATATCCAAAGAACGGTTTATCCGCATCTGATACCTCAACACCGCTATGATGCCCGTGTATGGGGTCCGCGTACATCGCGATAGATACGACGCTTTCGTGCCTTGTAAAGTCCTTCATAAAGCGAATTGAAGACGCACGCCCCAAGGCGCAATCCTTGTTCAATGTAGTATCTATTTTCGACATCAGCCTCCCATGCAGGACGAAGTACATCAAAGAAATCGTCCGCATGTTTAATATCGAGGTCCTCATGGAGATTATAGTGAATCAACTTCTCCGCAGAGATCCAGCCATGACTCACAACCTGCTCTCCGAGCCAGCCTGCAATGTCCGAGAACATCCGTTCGATGATTCCCATGACCCCAGCACCAATCAAGTATTCATCCATCACACAAGCACCGACAAGCACGGTATTAAAGGCACGAACTTCAGGCCACATCGCTCGTTTCGCAATATCTTCGGGTTTAATTCCAGCTAACCGATCAAGAAACGTGAGAAATGTTTTCTCGTGCATTAGAGATGTATTGCCTTCACCGTGTTCCTCCCAAACATTGCGAATGACCTCCAAGCGCAATTCCGATGTCGGGATCTTCGCAGCAAGGGCTGCCATCGGACGGTTGAAAAACACGACAGCAAAATAGAACTGAATTTGTGTTTCAACAAAATCATCGAAATCAAAAGTGTCGTCGCGCAAAGATTGAAAATATGGGTTCATCCATACATTCGTCTCTTTCAGGATGTTGTCAATACTCCTGTTCATTCGTACTCACTTCCTTTTTCCGACATGAACGCTGGCATAAAATAAGCTGCGTTCGATTTCTTGGAACCGAATACCCAACCCTTCATTGAAGGTAAATGAATCGCCAAAATAGGTTGAAAGATCGGTGTAATTATTGAGTTGACGATACAGAACCGTCGCTCCAGATTTCATTTCGTTTTGAAGATAACCGATAAGGGAAGTAATCTCAGCTAATGGCATCCAATCCATAATGTTGGATAGAGATATGAGATCAAAACGTTGCAGCTCCGGGACCCCATCCAGTGTCCCTTCAATCATCTGAAAACAGTAATCGGTAAATGGTGCTAAGAGGTAATAAGGCAGACTTGCCGGACGTTGGAGATAGTATCCAAGAAATACATGATGAAGAAAGTAATTATCAAACGCCCCTGCAGAGGTCAAGCCTTTTTCAAATAACCTCTGAAAGTAACGCCGATAACTCCCAGTTTCAGCGTGCTGTGTAGCGTCTGGACCAAACATCGCATTCAGAAGTGAGTCGCTAAAGTACAGATCGAACGCTACTGACCAATACTTGTTCGAGAAGAGCAGCTCTGAGACATCCGCAAGTCGACCTTTCTCTTCAAATAACAGTCGGATTTCCGCTTCGTCGGCAACCAGATCGAAGATGAACTCCCGTAGACCTCGGAACAGGGACTCAAAGTTACCACACTGATTGAGTCCACTTGGATCGCTGGTCTCAATATTAAATCTTCGATGCCGTGCCGCTGCATCAACACCGTGCAGTGCTCTCATTTTGTCTCGAACTCGCTCTAACTGTGCCGGATTAAAATCGACCAGCGTGATATGCAAATCTGGAAACAACGCTTGCAATGTTAAGGCAGTACACCCGCCAGAAGCAATCAACAGCACATTGCTGGCATTTGTTAAACGAACCAGCTCCGCCTCCACCATCGGATCTTCTCTGACGACTGCAAATTGGACATCGTTATCCGGCATCTGCCCTAACTCCACAGATAATCGTTGCGTGTCCTCTGTTGAGGTAATCTAACCAGTATGTGGTTTATTCCTTATAATAAATCACGCGCCTATAACGCCTCATCAAGATACGCTTCAATCTTTTCCAACGTCTTTTTGCCGATACCGCGAAAACCCTTGAGTTTTCCTTCATCAATCGCCGCTCTGAGCGAAACAAGACTCTCTACACCGACTTCTTCATATAACCGCTTAATTGTTTTGGCGCCGAGTCCGGGTATAGGCACAAGCTCAACGACCGTTCGGGGGGTATCACCGGCGAACTCCTCCAATTTCCCGCTTGTACCCGTTTCTACGAATTCCCTGATAATTTCCGCAATGATTTCCCCGACCCCTCCAATTTCCTCTATCAACCGTCCCTGTGCGATTAAATCCGACACCGGCTCTGGAAAGCGAGAGATAGAATGCGAGAGGCGCGGGTATCGTGATGCGTGGTCTTCTGGATAGTCCGCAATAATTAGGAAGGTATGGAGCTCCAAGAGTCTTAGCGCAATTTCATCGTTTTCATGCCAACGTGTCCGTCCCTTCGCATCAACGTAAGAGCCGTCTTCTAAATTTTTCTCACCGTTCACTATTGTCCCTCCAACGTAGCATCTGAATTGTGGCATCCCAAAGTGCTACCGCTAAATAGTCGCCGTTAGGCGAGAAGGCTAACGATTGAATGCCAGTCGGATAGGTTTCCCAAATTACCGTTTCACCCTCGGAGATGTCCCACACCCGGAGATTCGCAGCTTCATCACCTGAAGCAAGATATTTACCACTTGGTGAAAAAGCAAGTGCTCGGGTCCAATACGCTTCAAACCCAGATTTTGCGAGAAGTTGCCTGCCGGTCTCAATTTCCCAAACGCGGATTCCAGACTGAGCGTTCTTCTGTGTGTCAACAGCTAACAACCTCGCATCTGCTGAGAACAACACATTCCAGACCCCTAAAATCTCGCCGGTGTCAAAAATATGCATTGGACGTCCCGCGGCAGCGTTCCAAATCTCAATAGCCGTCCGATGCCCCTCACCATCTCGGTAACTCCCTGCTGCCGCAGCAATGAACCGACCATCACGAGAAAGAGCGAGACCGTTCCGAATGGGCATTGCTGTCTCCAAAGTCTTCAATCTCTGCGGGCGGACTTGTTCTCCCTCAAGTGCTTCTGTGGTATCCGAGAACTCTATCTGCCACATCTCAATCTGCTCATCACCTTCCGATAATACCGCCAACGTGCCGTTAGCCGACAGGCTACCACTCTCATAAGCACCTTTTGTCAGTGTGAGCTCAGCGTTGGATGCAAGATGGACGACAGCAATGCTCTCATCTGCTGTTTTGATGAGGAGTTGATCCGCATCAACAGCATAGGCAAACCATCGCTTTTCGGGGACGGTACAAATAGTTCGATTCTGCCGTGTCTGGACATCCCACATCACGACGGTGCCGTCCATCTGTTTAACAATCAACCTCGTACCGTCTTTGTTGAAGGCCATCTGTCGCGCGACATCAGGCAGGAGTCTATCAAGTCGAGGGTCCTGCTTCTCACCAAGTTGAAAGGCAAATTCCAACGTCGCGCCTTGTACTGATAGGCATAACACATTAAAGAAAAAAAGTGCAAGTAAATTCTTCATAATATAAAAAAAGTAGGGCTGAGGCATTGGAACCTCGCCCTACTATATGTCCTATTCATAGAGTTCCGTCGCGGTTTCACCGCGCGCGAAACGGTGAGCCGTCTGAACAGCGGAATCATTTCCGGCGTTTCTGCGAATATCGGTTGCCCATCGCGCCAATCCAACTATCAGTTGATTTCTCCCAGGATGGGATCCACACGTTTTCCACTCCTCAGACACCATATAAATTGAACTGAGCAGATGGTGACCGTTATCATCCTTAAGAATACTCAGTCCCATTTCAGCCATCAACCGCTCCGCAGAGCATCCAGCATTAAGATACTCACGGGTACGTCGTCCGATTTCCTGAATACGGACAGACTCAATCCCATCTAAGATCTCCGAAAGCACTACATCCTCATCAAGAACAACACGATTTGTAGATGTTCTCGACGCTGTGATAGGTTGATAGCGAATGTTAAGCCATCGGTTCTCGAAAAACCGCCACGCTGCATGATAAAGTGCCTTCGCGGCGACTTTCGTTCCACCATACCGAAGCACCTTTCTCACAGTCGCTCCCAACTCCATCTCTTCTTGTAGGTCCCACCAACCTGGACTCATGTTCACCGGTGTCCGTGCCATTCTATCGCCTGCCATCATAACCATAGTTGTAGCAAGATCGTTAATCGGAACACCCGCGGCAAGCATTTCCGTTAGTGTATCAAAAACCTCATTGAGATCACCACTGACCAGAGCCGCCGAGAATTTATCTTCGTCATAATCAACAGATGTCCCCTGTGGAAGTTCATCAAAGAGAGGACTGATTTCTTCCAGTTTTTGGATCGCTTCACGATGAAGTTCACTCGGTCTGCCGCGTCCCTCACCCAGAATCTTTGCGCCGAGGTTGCAGACTAACTCCTCAGTCAACTCCCATCCAAACCGATCCAACAACTCAGCCAAGTGTCCAAGATTAATGAGATTTCTGGAATGATTGATGAAGAAGGGTTGAACGGCACATTCAAACAGGAGTGGTACAATTTTTTCATCCTGTCCGCCTAACCGTCGCGCCGTGATCAGACACTTTTCGATACCCTCCCATTCTTTATCAGCGGTGAACACCCGAATCCAGTCTTTTAGTTTCTGCCAATCAATCGGTGGGGGAAGAGGACGGCGATCGGGTCTATCTCCCAATCTACCCGCTGCACCCTCTGCCGCCAACATCAACGGGATAAGTCGATCTTCGGGTTCGTACATACGGGCGACCTTTACGCCGTTCATCAGCATCGCCAACTTTCTGCCACCATTGAACGCATCCTGATCTGTAGAGACATGTTGCCCCATGTGTTTGACCATCAATTCCAAGGTCTCTTCTTCGGAAACACCTTTCGCTAACATAATCGCAATCGCTTTAGAAAGCGTCCAGTTGTCCGTCGTTAATAAGCCCTCCTTTAGGAGCAAAAAATGGGCATCGTCGCGTTTCTTACCGCCACTGGCGACATCCACATAGATATCACCATTCCGCACCTCAACAGGAAACGTGGCGAGGTCATCACAACCCCCCGTAAAGCATCCGCCACCCTCCATGTCGTAACTCCAGCCGTGCCAATCACACGATAAAACGCCTCTCCTGACGCGCCCTCTCACCAATGGATACCCCATGTGTGGACATTGATTATCCGTCGCATAGATAGCACCCTCATGCTGAAACAGAGCGATGCTATGTCCTTCAACTCTAACTGCCCTCGGTTTCCCTTCCGCTACATCGCTGCGGGCAGCAACCTTGACGAAATTGGTATTCTCTAACACTGTCTTTCTCTCCTTTTATTCCTCAAAGACCTCAATTGTTGTTCTACCTTCAGCAAAACGCATCGCCGTTGTAGCCGCAGACCTATTATCTTTGTTTGTTCGGATATCCGTGACATAGCGCGCCAATCCGACCAAAAGTTGCGCCTGAGCGGGATGCCCTTCGGCGTACTGCCATTCCTCAAATACGGTGCGTAACGTCGGAAGTATCTGACTTCCAGTATCATCCCAGAGAACCGTATGTCCAATATCTTCAAGCAACTGTTCAGGACAATAACCGGCATTCAGATAACCGAGCACTTGCGGTCCGACCTTTTGGACATCGAGGGTCTGAATTGTACGAATGATAGACTTGATACCCTCGGCTTGATCCGGGACATCCAGTTTTTCTTGACGCAGCGGTTGACTGAGCGCGCGTGAGGGAATGTTTATCCAGCGGTTCGCGAAGATTTGCCACACAACGTGAAAAACGCCTTTCGCTGCAATTTCGTTGCCACCCACGCGTTGCGCACTTCGCAGAGATGCTGCAAGGTTGAGTTCCGTTGTCAAGTTCTCCCAACCCGCATCCACGTTTACCGGTGTATGTGCCATCCGATCCGCCGCGAGAAGCACCAGCGTTGTAATAAGACCCTCCAACTTAACACCATCAACCAAAACGGTTTGTACCGCTTCAAATGCTCGCTGGAGATTGACACTCGTCAACGCTTCAACAAAAGTATCTTCGTCAAATTCAACAGTTCGCTCCAAGTCAGCATTTTCAACACTCGGAAGTATCTGACGCATAATTTGGATTGCATCCCGTCGGTAGCGTTCTGGCTCATCTGGACGATGTCCGACAAGTCTGGCACCGAGATAGAAAAATAACTCGGATGCGTGCTCCCACCCAAATTCATCAACCACTTCTGAGAGATAACTGACATAAAGCGGAATATGGGGCAGGTCGATAAAATGTGGTTCAACGGCACACGCAAACAATAAAGGACGCAACTTATCGGCATCCCCTTTATGATATGCCGTGAACAGACACCGCTCAATGCGTCCAGATTGCCCTTCATAAGAGAAGTTACGAATCCACCGACTTATCTTTTCCCATGTGACAGGTTCTGGTAATGGAACAACTTCAAGCCGTTCGGATGCGGGTCCCGCAGCCGAGCAAGCCGCAGTCGTAACCGCAATCAGTCTATCTGCATCTGTGTATCTGCGTCCGACTTTGAGTCCGTTGACGAGCCGGGAAACGTCGCTACCGCCCTCTGCGTCGTGAGAACTCGCGATGTGTCGGCTGACGTGTGCTAAGATCGTTCCCATGACCTCTTCTTCCGGCACACCTCCCTTTAATAGAAGCGAAATCGCCTTGGACATCGTCCATCGGTCTTCACTTAAAAGTCCTTCTCGAAGCAACTGCTTGTGTTCTTCTGCACGCCGATAGATCATATCTCCCGGTTCTATCCAAATCTCGCTACCGCGGACATCAACCGGAAAAGTCCGTAAGTCGTCGCATTCAACATGGAAGCAACCACCACCTTCCAAATCGAAACTGCGGCGGTGCCAATCACATGTAAGGATGCCGTTACGGACGGTGCCGCGCGTGAGTGGATACCCCATGTGCGGACACTGATTATCCGTTGCGTAAATCCGCCCTTCAACGTTGAAGAGCGCAATACTACGCCCTTCGCCCATCCGAATCGCCTTCGATTGTCCCTCAGGAACCTCACTTAACTCAGCGACTTTCACCCAGTTTTCTGTTCGATGCTCCATGATTTCATGTTCCTCCAAATTGTGTTCCACACTATTAGTTTGTCAACCTTCAAATGATGGGGAAACCCCGGTTCGTAGTAGTGCGATTTATCGCACGTCAGAAACCGGCAATGAATTGCCCTACTACGAACTACCTCTCAATTTAGATGTGCCAGAACACTATAACGAAAACTAACCTCTACACAATTTTACTTAACTAACATTTATTATTATACTATTATAAAAAGAAAAATGTCAACCGAAAAATAAAAATATTTCATTAACAATTCACGAAAAAAATTTGATATGTGTTTCAAATTTTCTCGTCAGAATTAAGTCGGTTCCTGTGCGCGATTTGCATATTCTGTGAGGAAACTTGCAGCAGACTTTCTTTTCGCCTTCTGTGCATAATCCAGAGGCGTTTGACCCTCTGCATCGCGTATGCTAACGTTGCCGCCGTGTTTCATGAGTAACTGGATCTGGTTTTTCCCTATTCCCTTCTGTGCGATGATATGGATCGGCGTGCGTCCTTGGTCGTCAGTTATATTCGGATCTGCTCCATTCTCTAATAGACATGAAATGCCATCTGTCAGACCGCGTTGCGCCACCCAATGCAACGGTGCCCATACGCCACGCCGATGCTTCTGACGCGCATTGATATCCAAACCTTTTCCGAGAAACATCTTTACAAGTCTGTCCATATTGCGCGGCCCCTGTCCAGCAATCATATACCACTCTCGGAGCTTGATTTGATAACCACATTCCATCAGCATCTTGATGATCGCTGCCTGCTTTGCCTGTAGCGCAATCTCAAGCAGTCGCATGGTTGGTCCAACTTTATAGGCATAAACATGCGCCCCCGGAACCTCACCTATTCCTTCAGCGTCGTGGGACGCTATCGTATAACCTTCTGGAACTTTATGATCTATCCGTAAATCAAGAAGCGCAGGATTTTCCTGTAATACGGCTTTCGCCCGTTCAACGTCTCCAGTTACACAATAGAGCACCATATCGCCTTCCGCCCCTTGTTCAAGAAGATATTGACAGACTTCAGGACGACTCCCCAGTGTCCACTGTGCCGGTGTGCCGTTATGGTCGCGGTCTCGGAGATTTATATCCGCGCCGTGTGCAAGCAGCAGTTCAGCGATTCTTGGGGTCGCAGCGAAATGGAGTGGAGACATGCCATCACATCCCGGTTCGTTGACGACTTCCGGATTTTCGCGAATTAACTCAGCAAGTTTTTCGGACATATCCAAGCCCGCGGCGGCGTGCGCGTCAATTGTCGCCCCCCGTTCAATCAGATATTCAGCGAGTTCTCTGTTGTAATTCAGCATAGAACCCGTAGCGTGATGTAACGCTGAGGCACCGCCTGCCCACCAACTGCTTTTGACATCAATATCCGCCCCAGCATCGAGTAGAACATCAATAAGCTCACGGTTGCCGGAGGCAGCAGCAAACACAATCGCCGGGGCATCGAAACTGAACCACGGCGCATCAAGTTGTGCAGCGAGTGTTTCATTCGTTGCCAATAGGTTTTCAACTGTCCATGCATCGCCATTTTCGACTGCTGTAATAAACGCCTGCTTCTTTGTCATTAGTATTTTCCTTCTTAAAAATGTTACACCAGTGTAACATTTTGTGTGTGGCGTGTAACGTTAGAGAACCCAGTCCCCGTAGGGGTTTGTTGACGTTTAATTTTTTCTTATAAAAAAAATAATTTGGCGAAAAGTGTAACATTTTTTCTCGCTACTGGCTATTGGCAGTCAGCAAGAAACTTATAGGTGCTGGAAATGTGTGTCGGTTTCCGCGCCAGGGTTTTGTAGCTTGATACAATATTCACTTTTTTGGAAAGTCTTATTATATTATAATCCAAGTTCCTACTTACACGATTTTAGACATGTATACCTCGTTTTTTACGCAAAACTGTCGATGATCCAGGCATTTTGTACCGCAAACTGTTAGTTTGCGTCCTCAGATGCACAACCTAACAGGTTATGCTACAAACTAGCAACTTAGGTTACATTATACTCTATTTGCTAACTAATGTCAAGTAAAATGCATTAGCGGTTCGCGGATAGGAATTGGTAATTGCGGATTGTGTGCTTGAGACTTTAGTGTCAAAAACTTTACACCCATTAGCACGAGATTTCGACTTGAATCAAAAGACCACTTGGTATATAATAATACGGTCAAAAATAGCGAAAAAGGTGGTGTGTTGCTACAAGGTATCATTGAAGCAGACACAACCTATATCGGTCACAAATCTCATAACATTTTTGAGGTTCTTTTGTATGGAAACCACAAATATCAAACCAAAGACGATATTCACGGGTGATAATCTGCCTATCATGCGTGGGATAAATAGTGAATCCATTGATCTCATATATTTAGACCCGCCATTTAATAGCAAGACGAACTACGCAGCCCCTATAGGTTCAAAAGCTGCTGGTGCGGAATTCAAAGATACGTGGACCCTTTCAGACGTAGACAACGCTTGGCTTGATCTCATTGAGACGAAACATCCTGCGCTGAACCGAGTTATCCATGCTGCTATGACAAACAGCGATAAATCTTATCTCATTTACATGGCTGCCAGATTACTGGAAATGAAGCGTATTCTGAAAGATACTGGCAGTATCTACCTACATTGCGATACGACAATGAGTCATTATCTCAAGTTAGTTATGGATGCGGTGTTTGGGAAGGGAAACTTTCGGAATGAGGTTGTTTGGAAACGAACCGCAGCACATAATGATTCTGCAATTTATGGGAGTATTCATTGTACTGCCACCGGAAATTTAGACCACTCTCTAATATAAGATTGTGCTACAATGACAATCTATTTGAAAGGAGCATTCCGATGGCGAAACGCAGAAAATTCACTGCTAAGTTTAAAGCAGAAGTTGTGCTTGAGGCCCTTAGCGGTGAAAGTTCACAGGCGGAACTGTGTCGCCGACATAACCTCAGCGAAAACCAAGTCTCAACGTGGAAACGGCAGTTTCTTGAAAATGCCGAAACCTTTTTTGAATCTCCAGAGAAGCACTCCGATGCTTCCAGCGAGCGGATCGCTCAACTTGAGCAACTCGTTGGGAGGTTGACGCTGGCGTTGGAAATTCAAAAAAAGGCATTGACGTTGTTGGATTGAATCCATCTCAACAGCGATACGTCGTTGAGACGTTGCGCAAGGAGTATGCCATGCGAGAGATTTGTGAGGTGCTGGGTTTCAACAAGAGCACCTTCTATTATCAACCCAAAAACGACCCGTCTGAAGACATCTTACGCGCTGAAATACAGCGGTTAGCGGCAGCGTATCCGACGTATGGGTATCGGCGTATGACAAAGATGCTACTGCGTCAAGGATACACCGTCGGGTATAAACGTGTTGCCCGTTTGATGAAAGAAGAGTGCCTCTCGGTCTCGGTGAAACGCATCTGTCAAACCACGAGATCCTTTGAAGGTCAACAGCCTTGGGGCAATAGAGTTCAGACCCTTGAGATCTCTCGAGAGAATCAAGTCTGGGTAGGCGATATTACCTACGTCCGTCTCAAGAGACGCTTCATCTATGTCGCTGTGCTCATGGACATCTTCACCCGAATGATCAGGGGATGGCAGGTCAGTCCACATTTGAATACATCTCTGACGTTGAAACCGCTACAAGAGGCACTCTCGCAAAGCGGGTCTCCGGAGATCCATCACAGCGATCAAGGCGTGCAATATCTTTCAACCGCTTATATCTCGACGCTCAAAGCACACGATATTCAGATTTCAGTCGCTCGCAGCGGGTGTCCTTGGGAGAACGGATACGCCGAAAGGTTGATCCGAACGCTCAAGGAAGAAGAAGTTCACCTCAATGATTACCAAGATATTACCGAGGCTCGAGAACGCATCGGTCATTTTATCACACAGGTGTATAACTATAAACGCCCACATTCGGCGTTAGGGTATCTGACACCTATAGAATTTCAAAGACAAACCTTCTCTTAACTTTGCTAAATTTTGGTCTAAATAAACGGTGGCACTTCAATTGGTTCAACGAGAAAACCAGAATTACCCACGGCAACCTGAAGGGGGTTACGCGGTTGTTAAAATTTCTTAGGGATCACAAAGGGAACTTTTCTGTAAAATCGATCCTTCTGACAACGTTAATTGGTAATAGTGTTTATGCCAGTGACGAGTGGGGGGATCATTTTAAGGATATTCCAACCGCTTTAAAAACAGTTTCTAACCGGATAAACAGTTTTTTACAGGCGAATTTTCTAATGCCCGAGATATGCAATCCTGTCTTGGATGGAGAATCCTTCACAAGACACTGGGACCAGGATAAATATACCCATTTCCGAGAAATGTTTGACCTCTATAACAGCAGGATAAACGAGGCGTTTGAAGAAACTGAGCATAATGCAAGTGTCAAGAAATGGCGAAAGTTATTTGGTGACAATTTCGGGGAACTTAAGAGTAAAACCCAAAACAACGGAGGTGCGTCAGCAATTGCCTCCACGCGGGTAGTTACCCCTAGAAAGCCCTACGCGAGATAATTTCTATCATGAAGATAACCGATAGTGACATTAGATGGTTGAGATTACATTTTCCGAACTTATACTACGATGCAGACTCCCATAAAATTTTAGGCGAGCTGGACTTTTGCGCGGTGTATGAGAGCGAATCCGGGAAAATAACGATTGCCAATCTCCTTAAAGAAACTGACTTTTTAATTCAGGATGTTTTTGAGGTTGAGATTTACCTAGATGACCTTGATTGGAACGGATGGCCGAAAGTGTTTGAGGTCGGGGGGAAATACTGTCGAATTGTGAAAAAATGTGAGGTTCCGATCATTGACTTGCACATTTATCCCCACAATCGCGCGTGTTGCTTAGGTCTCAAATACAGAGATAGCCAGCAGCTTTGTATTGAGGATTTCCTTGATGAATTGGTAATTCCATTTTTTTATCGACTCTCCTACACAGATAAATTCGGTATTGACAGGGCTCGGAAGGACCTTTGGGGCGAATATTCTCATGGCAAGCAAGGAGAAATAGAGCACTTTTTGGAAATCATGAATATAGTGCGACATAACCCAGGTAGGAACGATCCATGTCCCTGTGGAAGCGGCAAGAAGTACAAAAAATGTCATCTTGGTGAGGTTGAATCCCCGGAAAACCCGTTAAGGAGAACATCATTAGATGCCCCAACTCGGTTAAGGCGTTGAATCAGGCACATCAGGCTCATTATCTAAGTCCTTATTCATTCTTCATCGCGTTCGTCCGGTTCAAAGATCGAATCAAACTTTATAGGTATTTTTCCTTCTTTGATTGACCGATTCAGTGCTTCAATGTCTTCATCAGTGAGATGTGGTGGTTTTTCCATCGCTTTGATGAGGCGTTGTGCGGCGGCGTTTTTTCCCTTTTCTGTAACTCCTTTTACTTGTTTATCTTTTTGAAGTTTGGCATCCGCTTTTATTTGTTCGTGAGGAAGCACTCTAAGTTGAGAGACAAGGAAACTCAGGCACTTGGACATTTGCCCGTAGGCATTGCTGAATTCAACTTCGTACGCTTCGCCGTTTGAAAGGATTTCAACAACCGTGCCGATGTCTCCACGCTTGAGATTGTGCTGCGGGACATCCTGTGTGAGCGCGACGACATCCAGAAGTTTGATTTTGCCTTTTTTTCTCAGCTCTCGATTGTGTTCAGACAAGTTATCTATGTTTGAGGTGTTGTCGGAAGATTTGTTTTTCATGGTTTATCCTGATACGTTTCATACATCAATTTTTACTTCTTCAAATCCACTTACGGTTTGATCCGATGCTTCCTGATTGCCGAACTCTAAGATGTCAGAGGCTTTTATTGCCTCAGCCTCACTTTCAGTTCGGAGAGACACTTCCGGCGTTTCATTTGCGTCTATCAAACGTTATCCGCAGGGTGTCCTTTTTAGGATTTGGCTGTGTTTTCAGCATCAACTTCGGGTTTAAGAATCAAGCCTCCCTTTTCGTCCTTTATGAAATTTCCGTGCTTATCCGTGAGAAAATCTCGTTTTTCTTGTCGCTTTATGTCTTCACATAGTGCACGTAAATCATACTGAAAAGAAGCAGCCCACTCGTCACGAATCCGATGAATTTCTTCAATAATCGGGTCTTTCAACATTTCAAGAAACCTCCCATAGGAGTTCTAACGGTGTGCAAATAGTTGTAGGCGTATAGCCTGCGGTTTCGCATACCTTGTGTATTAAAGGTAGTTTGTTTGTGTTCGCTATATGTTTAAAATTCCATGTCGCGAGATATTCTACACCATTAATAGCCGCGATAGCAATATGTAGTGCGTCTGTCTTTGCCCTTAAGGGGACCGCTCCTGCATCAACTAGACGCTCCGCAAGAGAGGACATCTCCTCAAGTGATGTTTCTAATAACGTGATTGAATTTAACACTTTGAGGCGTTGTTGTGCTGCGTCCGTGTTCCACGGCTGATCTCCTGTCTAACAATAGTAGAAGAAACAAGTTCAAATTTCCGATCCACAACGTTATCCCACCAATAGCGAGTTATTTGTTGACACATAGAGATAATAAAATCCCGGCTTGCTCTTGAAGTAAGATAACTAATGACAGAAGTTTCTATGTAAAGACGGGGTTTAAGTTTCATAAATTCGTTTCGACTACTCACTGCGGTGTTGGATCTATGCGATATAGGTCTGTGTTATCTGTTTTTTTCAGGACTTACGCAAAATTGGGGTCAGAACGCCTATTTTGATATGGTGAAGGCACTTTCTAACAGGGTTCGGTGCGGTTGGAAACCGCACCTACCAGGGGAGTGCGTAAGTCCTATTTTTGTTTCAGAAATAAAAACAAGTATAGCATTAATCAGAGTGGGTTTCAATTGAAAAATGCGCGGTTGAAAGGGTGGAGGGTGTTATGCCAAAAAGCGGTGGTAGATGAGGGTTGTGAGTATTTTGTAGCCTGCTTTGAGGGTACCGGTGAGGGTGCCGGTGATTTTGGAGGTGCCGATGCGTTTTCGATAACGAACCGGAACCTCGCAGACAGGAATTGACTGTTTCGCGGCTTTGAGTTGCATCTCTACTGTCCAGCCGAAGGTTTTGTCTTGCATGTTCAGGGCGAGGAGTTGTGGGTATCGGATCGCTCGGAAGGGTCCTAAGTCTGTATAGCGGATGCCAAAGAACCGGTGTATTAAGAGACACGCAAGCCAATTGCCGAATCGGGCTTGGGGTAATAACGCTTCTCGTGCGTTGTCTGCCTTCCTTGCGCCGATGACGAACGCGGCACTGCCTTCAAAGATGGGTTGGAGCAGCTTTGGCATGTCTGTGGGATAATCGCTATAGTCGCCATCGAGAAAAACGACGATGTCGGGTGTTGTCTCCGCGAGTGCCGTGATACCTGCCAAACAGGCAGCCCCGTAGCCTCTCTTCGGTTCGTTGATAATCCGTGCTCCATGTTGCTCTGCGATTGCAGCGGTGTTATCCGTAGAGCCGTTGTCAACAACGATAATCTCTTGGACTCTCCCACCTGTGTGTCCGTCAGAGGCGTACACCGTTTTCGGTATATCGGCGATAACTTTGGCGATGGCGTTTTCTTCGTTGAGTGCTGGAATGACGACTGATATTTTCATGGATGAGAAAGGAGAGGAATGATGGAAGACTGGAAGTATCGCCTTCTTCCATCATTCCATGCTTCCGTTTGCCTTGCTGCTGTGCCTAAGGACGTGCTGTTTATAGTCTTGCAGCGGGTTCCTGCACTGTGTCGAGCAGCCGTTGGACGACGGTATCGGAATCGACACCCTCTGCCTCGGCGTGGAAGTTGGTTAAGATTCGATGTCGTAGGACTGCCGGTGCGACGGATTTGACATCTTCACAAGAGGCGTTGTATCTGCCGCGTAGAATCGCTCGGGCTTTCGCCCCTAAGATGAGATACTGCCCCGCGCGAGGTCCTGCCCCCCATCGTATCCATTCCTTAATGAAATCGGGAGCGTCTTCCATTTTTGGACGCGTTGCGCGTGCGATTTTCACGGCGTATTGTACGACGTTATCGGCGGCGGGTACACGCCTCACAATATTATGGAGTGCTACGATAGTGTGCCCGGAGAGTGTCGTTTCAAGATCAGGGATCTCCGCCCCAGTTGTTGTCGAAACGATGTCTGTCTCCTCAGCTTCTGTCGGATAGTCGATAACAATTTTGAACATAAACCGATCCAACTGTGCTTCGGGGAGTGGATATGTACCCTCTTGCTCAATCGGATTCTGTGTTGCAAGCACGAAGAAGGGCCGTTCCAATTCAAATTCGTTGCCGCCGGCGGTGACGTGATATTCCTGCATCGCTTCCAGAAGTGCGGCTTGTGTTTTCGGGGGGGTCCTGTTAATCTCGTCGGCGAGGAGGATGTTGGCGAAGATGGGTCCCTGAATAAACCGAATCGTGCGATGCCCAGTTGTCCGATCTTCTTCGAGGACATCGGTGCCAGTGATGTCAGCAGGCATCAGATCCGGCGTGAATTGGATTCGCTTGAATTTGAGGTTCAGGATTTGCGCCAAAGTCCGAATCATGAGCGTTTTGGCGAGACCTGGCACGCCTTCTAATAGACAATGCCCCCCGGCAAAAAGTGCCATCAACATCTGATTAATGACTTCCTCTTGCCCGACTATAATCTTTTTCAGTTGTGCCAAAATGAGTTCTTGGCTTTTCATCAACTCTTCTATGGCTTGAACTTCTTCTGTTGCTGGCATTTTTTTAGCTATGTCCTCCTGGACTGCCCTCTTTACGGGCTGGGTAACCCAGCCCCTACAGTTTCGGGCAGGTTCTCGGTTAGTAACTGACTGCTGACGGCTATTGTGTTAATATAAATCGTTTTGTGCCTCGATTTGAAGCGGCTCTGACAATCTCTTTGAGATGTTCGATATCCCCTGGTGTTACAGTGGGTGACAGGAAACGGACGATCTGATGCATCTCGGCTTTGCGTTTGGATTGCGTATAACGGAGTTGAATCTCAGCGATCTCGTTTTTCAGGGTCTGCTCTTCAGGGACAGTATCTATCCTAAAGGGTGTCTCTGTGCTGACGCTGACTTTATCTTCAAGTGATAACGCCTTGCCGATAACAGCCGAATACATTCGATTTTCCTCGCTCAACAGTTCCGCATACGGGTGTTTCGCGAGGGGGAGTTCAAGAACGAATTGGCTACCGATGGCATATAAATATCCTTCACACGTCCACGTAACTTCAACTTTCAATTCCTTTTCGAGTTGGAAAAGTTTGGAAGATTTGAATTCAATTATTTTGGCGCGGTCGTCCAATTCTAATTCTTTGTGCATGAATTCAGCCCGCTTTTCGTTCGTGTCAAGACTGGCGAGTTGACTCCGCAATTTTATGTTGAAGCTGCCAGTGACTGTTAATTCTTGGCGAACGGTGACGCTCATGTCTTCCTTGACGTGTACATCGGTATGAAGGCGTTTCAGATTCGCTGTCGCGTCTAAGGAGGGACTCTTCTGGAAAAGATAAAGGTTGTTCTGTAGGTCCTGCGCGTTTTTAGATGCGAGGTCCTCTGAAGTATCTATTTTATTTTCAGTTAGAAACTGTGGGTTGATGATGAGCGTCCATCTATCTTGGTCACCAGCCGGAAAATCCCCGAAAGCACAGGTTTCCGATGTTGGGTCGAGCCAGATAAGTTCATCGTCTTTGTTCCCTTCAACTGCGAGAATCATGTGATTGAAATAGGCTAAGGACGGAACCGCCTTGACTTCCGAACCGCCGTCTGGCAGGTGGGCATTAATACCGCGTGTGTCTCCAGCGGAGATGAGGACAGGATAGGAGTTAATGCCTGCAGATGTGAGCATTGTGGACAGAAGTGTTGTTTTGTCCTTACAGTCGCCTCTGCCGTCTTTCAGCACGAGGTTAGCTGGACGGGGTTTAATCGCCCAAATTCCGAGTTCATAACCGAGATATTGGATGTTGGTTGCGACGTATTCATAGAGTCTTTTCACCTTCTCTTGTCGTGTCCAAGCCCCTTTAAGGAGTTGTTCTGTCTTTTTGGCAATTTCTGGCGTGAGGGTATCCTGTTCTCGAATCAGGGTTGCGTACCACGTCACGAGTTTGTCCCAAGAATCGATTGAGGAGATGCTGATGCTATAAGCGAGGTCTTGCGGGGCAGGCATCAGATATTCCTCTTTCAAGGGTGGAACATCTGTCACCTCAAAGGTATAGGTTCGGGCGTAGTTGCTTTCAGCGATTTCGGGTTGAATAGAGAGAAAGCGATCTGTTTGGGAAGCTGCGGGTGCCCCTGAAATTTGGTAATAGAGCTGCTTTTTCTTCGGGATGTGGACGGTAAGCCGATAATATTGCACCGGTTGTGGTGCTTGGAAATAGACTTTCCGCCAAAATTCGCCTTGCATGACGTGTCCAGCGTTGTTCGTAGAATAGGCGTAATCAATGATACATCCGTCCGTAACGCCAGGGAGCGAAAAGTACATCAAACGTGCGTCAACGTACAACCCGGCATCCACAGCACTCGGTGGGACGAGATCGGTTATCACTTCGTTTACATCGAGTTCAATAGCGTTGCCGTCCGGTGTGAGTGTTCGTGCGTGGTGGATGGTGACATCGTCTCTTCCACGCATGTAGGGGATGCTCACTTCAGCAAGGTCTTTGCCGTTTTCGTTGAAGATTTTGACGATCCGACGTGTTGAGTAGATGTATCGGCTCTTTTCATCGATATCCACATCGACGCTTTCCCAAAGTACGGCAGCCCCGTCGTCTGGATACGCTTTTTGAGAGGGAGCGTTGCTAATGGCTTCTTGAATAGTGTTTTCGTCTGCTTCGCTGATGAAGTCGTACGGAAGCGCAGATCTACCACCGCGATAGGTGTTGGCATCGCCGATTTCCGAATTCGCTTGTTCCTCCACTTCGGTAGGTGGTACGTCGGCGAGGACTTCTGGTTCCGAGGGTGGTGGCGCGGGTAGTGCCGAGCGTCTTTTGCCCAGAAATGTTTTCTCAGCGAGTGTGCCATCGTTTGCACCTTCTTCAGATTCAAGAGCGGTCGTTAGGTGCCGGGTGGCATTTCCGTCGCCGTTATCGTCGAGGTGTGGGTGTTCGGATTGAATCGTACCAAAGTCTTCGTACCACGCTTTTGTCCGCTCCTCCACGGATAGGAACGCTTCGAGAAGCGAGATCGCGCCGTCGCTATTTGTATCGGCAGCTGCTGTGGAGAAGGCATCGACGAAAACATCGCCGAACCCAGCTTGTAGTGCGTAACCCTCGTTCGGTGAACTTGAGGTCAGAATTATGCGTCCTGGTGCGCTGAGTTGGGATGCGAGCCGCCCGCTGTAAGGGAAGCCGAAGATGAGTATCTGGTTCTCAGCAGGGATGCCGTTGATAAGCGTTATATATTCTGTTTCGGTGATGTCTCGTCCCAGTAGATTAAACTTCGGTGTACTTCTACCGGTGCGGGATGCGTGTCCGATCATGAAGAGTAGAAATCGGTCTGAGGGTTGGATTTTCTCAGTGAGTTCTGCGAACGCCGTTAAGAGCGGTTCACGTCTCGATTCAGCATCAACAAGTCCGGGTTTTTCCGAATCCCCCATATCCTCGAAAAGGAAGGTGATTTGCGCTGGGTCGTAGCCGTATTCGTCGGTGAGCAATTGATGAAACCGGGAGGTGGCACTCCAGAATGCATCGTAGAAAGATTTTTCACCGGCGGCACCACCGATAATTAGGGCGTAATCTGCTGCAAAGGAGATCGGTACAAAGATTAGACAAACGGCGAGAATTATGAGAATTTTATGGTAAACCTTAGAATTAATTAGACATTCAGCACCAGTGCGGTTAGAAACCGCACCTACCGGGGTGGGGTAAAATGTCTGTTTATTTTTCAGGGTTCCCATAGTGAGTGATTGATGCATTTTCTTTCCAACCTCCTAATCCGTTTCTCTGAGAGAATTATGTATCGGAAGTCGCTATGAAATCACCACTTTTACCACCTGTCTTTTTGACAAGTCTGACATCAGCGATGACCATTTCCCTATCTACCGCTTTACACATATCGTAGACAGTCAGTGCTGCGACGGATACAGCGGTGAGTGCTTCCATTTCTACGCCTGTGCGTCCGACCGTCTGGACTTCTGCTTGAATCTCAATCCGTGGTGTTTCAGCTGCGATGACGAGTTCAACGCGGATCGAAGTCAATGCGAGCGGATGACAGAGGGGAATGAGTTCACCCGTCCGTTTTGCTGCCATGATACCTGCAAGGCGTGCAACCTCTAAAACATCGCCCTTCTTCATTTTTTCTTCAGTGATTAATCGAAGCGTTTCAGTGCGGGCGGTTATGTGTCCACGGGCGATGGCGACACGCAAGGTTTCTTGCTTGCCGCCGACGTCCACCATCCGTGTGTTGCCTTTTTCGTCAAAGTGTGTGAGTTGTTCTTTCATTTCTTGTATTCCAGAGACCAAACAACGTGCGATGAATCGCACTACTACGAACCGACCTTTAAGTTCAAAATGGATGAAGCACGATATTTGTTACATCGGATGTGCTTCCATAATTTGTTCGTATTTTTCACGGAACCGTTGGAGATATTTTCCTTCGCCGTGGTAAGCGGCGATGTCTGCGGGATTGGGCTGAATAGGTTCCCCGCGTTTCAAGACTGAAGCACTGAACGCCTCAATATCGAAGGACTCATTTTCTGTGTCAGGGTCTGCATCAAGAAATGCTTTCACGCCTGCGACAGCGGCACCGAGGGCTGCGCCCCCCTTTTCCACTGGGAGTGTAGGTCTATTCCAGATTCCGGCGACCCGTTGCATGATTCCGGGACTATCCGTTGCTCCACCCGTTACAAACAGCGGTGCTTGTGTCTGTTTTGTGAAGACAGCGGAGTAGATGTAAAGGGCGGCAAGGCTTGTTTCAATGATACCCGTATAGTCTGCTGCTAATGTGTGTTCTGGTGAGGTACGTATTAGTTCAAACGCGCCAGAGACTGGAAAGGATTCGGTTTTGGGTTGCCAAAACGTCATAAACTGCCCGGGTGCGGCGGCTTGCAACGTAGCTTCTGCGGGTGCGTATTCTTCTTTTGTGAATCCATAATTGGCTCTCACGGCATCCCAGACCATCGCGCCGTTGGTGCGGCAGCCGAACATGAAGGGTCGGTTGATGCCGTCGTACATGGCGTTAGCAAACCCTTCTGGGTCGAGTGTGTCGCCGTCCGTTGACACCATATTGACAAAACTCGTACCGAGGCTCAGGAGGTCTCCAGCAACAGGCACTTTTGCCTGTGGGTTATCGCCGGAACCTGCTATGACTGCGCATCCAGGATCGAAGCCGTATTTCTCAACGTAATACGCCGCAAGGTTACCGACGACAGAATCTGGAGGTGCGAGGGTTGGCAATTTTGATTGGAATCCTTCTACGCCTCCCGGTAAGCCGTGCGCGGTTGCTTCTAATAGTGCGGAATCCCATACCTTTTTCTTGTAGTTCATGAGCGACATTCCGCAGGCGTTGCCGTAGTCGATAGGCACGTTTGCATTACCAGTTAGCACGGCTGGAATGAAGCTGCTAATCAACTGGATTTTTGTTGTCGCCGTATAGTGTTCGGGAGACTGTTCTCCGACGCGTCGCATGACGGTACCGGTGAATCGGAGCGGTGCATCTGAACCGGAGCGCGCAATCATTTCCGCTTTCCCGCCAACCCCATCTCGGACAGCATTGGTTTGGGTGAGCGTGTTAGCGGTCATCCAGATTGGTGCGTTGGGATACGCGAAAGCGTCCGCCAATAGCACTTTTAATTCAGACGCGTTGCTTTTTGATTTTTGCAGGTTGGAGAAGATATTCGCTGCGTTTCGGTTCAGATAAACGTGTCCGTGCTGTTGTCCTGATGTATTAATCGCAACAATATCCTTTAAGGCGATACCTGCCGCTTGCATGTCAGCGAACAATGCATCGAGCGAGGCGAGATACATCAATGGCGGTTGCTCGGCTTCGCCTTCTTCTCTCGGCGGTAAGATGTAGTCCTCCCCGATACCGAATTGGTTGAGTCGTTCATCGGTGCGATAATCGAGTGCGTGTTCAAAGCGTTTTTCCGCCGTGTCTATGTCAATGACGACAGCGGAGAGGCTTTGTGTGCTGGAATCTAAGCCGAGTGTGAGACGCGGGTGTTTGCGATCAGTCACTGAAACAATTTCCTTTCAGTTAGTTGCCATTTGTGCTCAAAGTACGAGCGAATGCCTCAAAGGTTTCTGCGCGTAAAGCTTCATGATGCAACGCTTCAAGACGTTGCAGATTCTGGATACTTTCTATTGCGGGTCTAAACGCCTGCACTGCGCGTCCATCAAACTTGAACTCAAGAACATCAAAGATGGATTTGATTGCAGTTTGTAATGCGCCTTGCTCAGTGC
>JAPPII010000061.1:0-66 GCA_028820845.1 Candidatus Poribacteria bacterium | reverse complement strand
CTTGTTGTATACCTTGTTGTATACCTTGTTGTATACCTTGTTGTATACCTTGTTGTATACCTTGTT
>JAPPII010000060.1 GCA_028820845.1 Candidatus Poribacteria bacterium | reverse complement strand
CAAAACCTAACAAAAATGTCAATAACTTACACAATGTAAACACTACCTAACAACTAAAGCGAAGCGTTCCTAAAAACGACGCTACTATTCCAAAAAGACAGTAACCCCCATATCAGCGTATTTTTGACGGGTGCTGGGATTGCCGTTTCTAAAGCAGACAGCCGTCGTCGTTCCCTCCAAGGCTTTTGCCACATATTCAACACAAGCGTCCACGGTTTGGAGCGCATGATTCGGGTGGCTCTCAATGCTGAACGTCAGATCAGCCGGACCGAAAGAGAGACAATCAACACCAGGCTTTGCGAGTTGCCGAGCATGTGTGACAGCTTCTATAGATTCGATTTGCATCCAGAGGATGCCGTAGGAGTTCCACCAGTCGGCGTACGCAAGGCGTTCTTTGCCTGCAGAATTCACGCGAGGTGCACCGCCCCAACTCCGGATACCTTGTTGGGGGTAGTAGAAAGCAGCAACCGCCTCGTTTACCGTTTCATCTAATTCAGTTTGCGGCACCTCGATGCCCGAAGGACCTAAATCAAGGTAGTTACCGATAAGATATGTATTTCGGGTATGCTTAATCCGGAAGTTGACGAAAATACCCAGTTCATTCGCCATATTACAGAAGTCAACAAGCCGATCCTCGTTGTATGGAGAGTGTTGGCTATCTATGGCGACAAAATCATAACCACCTTCTTCGACTTTGGCGACAAGTGCATCGGCAGATGCTGCCATAGAGACGTTAGCACCATAAACGAGTTCCCCATTATGTATTCGCTGTTTCAAATTTGCTGCTGACATAGTCATCCCTCCTTTTGGCGCAGCTTGCAAGCCAAAACTTGCTGTTTAAAAGTAATACAGCCTGCAAGCCAAAATTTAGTGTTAGATACTGCTTGCGGTGCCCCCGAATAATTCCGTTTTTCTACAACTTCAATAGCATAGCGAGATGCTATTTCTAAATCTTTATAATTATACCCCAGAAAGAGTTATCTGTCAACGGATTTATACTTTGCGCACAGGATATTTAGTCTTTGGTTGTCAGTTATCAGGGGTTATCTGTTGGTGGTCAGCGGTCAGCAAGAGACATGAGTAAAGTCAGTGTCCATAGAACACTGGAAGAAGGGACAGATGGAAGAGGGAGAAGGTGGGATCAGAAAATCTCCCCTATAGATGGTTGTCTGTTGGTATTTGTCTGAATCAGGATGGATAGGATTATATATAGGATTATATAGACGTGAACATGTATTTAACTTAACGGTATATTTTTTCAGGCGATCTGGGTTAAAAATGTTACACTGGTGTAACATTTTGTGTGTGGCGTGTAACGTTAGAGAACCCAGTCACCGTAAGGGTTTATTGACGTTTAATTTTTTCTTTTAAAAAAAATAATTTGGCGAAAAGTGTAACATTTTGTCGGTGAAGATTAAGGGTGTTACACATGTATTCAGTTTTGACAGATTGCTCAGGTCGGTCCTCCTTTGAAAACAGGTATAATATATTATATTCTATTTGCTAAATTTTGTCAAGTTAAAATGTGTTGGTGATTTATATCCTTGAGGATTTAGTGTCAAAAACTTTACACACTGCCGATTTCAAGGTTACGGCACACGGAGTGTGCCTACTACTTTGAACACTACTTTGAACTAGCTTCGACGGAGGGCAGATATACGCAGCTTTGAGAATTGACAAGACTGAATTCTCAGAATATGATATTGTGGTATGAAAGTAAAATCGCGATGATGGAGAACAACGTGAAACCGTACGAATACCTTGAACACACGGCTGACATGGGGCTATTGGTTAGAGGCAAGAATCTATCCGAACTCTTGCGGAATGCAGCACGAGGGCTCTTTGAAACAATGGCGGTCGTCGATACGATTGATGAAACGGAATCAATCGAGATTCAACTCACCGCCGAATCCGTGGAAGAATTGTTTGTGGCGTGGCTCGATGAGTTAATTTTTCGACATGAGACAGCGGAGATATTCTTCAAGCAAGCGAATATTCACCGGTGCAGCGAAACGGAGATGTCTGCAACGGTTTACGGTGAACCCGTAAATTTCGATAAACACGAGGTCTACACCGAAATCAAAAGTGTCACATATCATCAATTGGAAGTTCAGCAAAAACCCGATGGTAGTTGGTATGCGCAAGTGATTTTTGACCTCTGATACGTCGCGACTACGGATAGAACTGATACATCGTTGTATTCAAAAGAATATTTAGGAGACTCCACGTACTTCCCATCAGGTAATCGCCGAGGACTAACCCTAAAAAGAACGGGATCACACGTCGATAACTCTGGATACCACCGTGCCGAAGGATGAGCCATTTTAACGTCAGGGCAATCAATAAGGGAATCCAGAGGTCGGACATTTCTTGGTTGCCCGCCATGACATAACCCAATGGATGCAGGGGCAGCCAGAAGAATTTTATTCGCAGGTAGGTAAGGAGCATCATCACAGAAAAGCCGATGCCGATGAATAGGACACCGAGCCAGTCGGTACCGAGGGGATAAGTAATCCAGTTCGTCAAGCGTGTGAAGTACTGTCTGCCGTAGCCGAGTGCCCACGGTCCAAAATAGCCGGAATCCGCACCGAATTGGTAATAGAGATGCAGCTGCACCCAGAAAGCGACAAGCACACCGAAGATAGTAGCGATCAGGATTGTCAAGAGCATCCGACGTTGGTTAATATTCGCGAGTTCGGCGATTTTAAACGCCTCCAGTTGATGCGGCATTTGTTGTGGACGGTAATCCCGATTGAAAAAGCAGATGGAGAGAGCCGTTAAGTTCTGGGCACCGAGACGGTGTGTTCCGAGAATCGTGGTTAAAATGTACCGAGGGGCTTGCCAATGATAGGCGTGGACAAAGATCCCCGATTCTGCCCGGATGCGCGTCGTCACCAACGGCGTTATAAGAAATAGAATAGCGAAAGTGAACGCAAGCCACGGTGCCATACCTGCCTTGTAAAGCAAAAACGCAAACAACAAGATACCAAAAACAAACCCCCACACAGCAACCCGATACGGCATCGGTTCATCGCGCTGTTCCGCCGGTGGCTCACGTCCACGGGACGGCAGGACACTTCTCAAAACCGCTCCGAAATGCCGTTTGCCCGTCCAACCGAAGAAAAAACAGAGTCCTACAAAAGCACCGATGGTCTGCTCATTCAAATAGGGGAAGCGCGGGATATTCCAGCCAACCGCTTGTGCTAAAGCGACTTCGTTGCGATAAAGAAAATAGAAAAACGTCGTCGAAAAAAGGATGTCCAACGGCATCAGGAACATAAGTCCAATCGCAAATGGGTAGAAGGCGGTGATGATGGTGCCGTAGAAACTGAATGGCGGCTCGTGGAACCTGAAAAAACGGCGTGTCACCGGGATATGTGGGATTACGGGATAGAGATGGCTCAACCCGTTGAACAGGCTGATACCTGCAGCAATTGCGAAACCGATCCACATCCGCTTATTTCGGAAGAACCCTGACATTGGATTTGTCATCGCAAGCGGGAGTTGGATAATTGGGAAGGTGAGGCGTTCACGTTGTGCCCACTGCCGACGGAGAATCGTATTGAGGCACAGAAAGATGAACGCTATGACCACAAATAGCAACAACCACGCACCCACCACCGGTGCCCAAACTCGTAAGTGATGCGGACGATAGAGGCTCGATTCACCGAGGTAGTAACCCCGGAGGGCATCTCTATCTGAAACGGTGAGCCATTGTGGGAGGTGATGCCAGAAGAGCGTACGCCACTCGTTCTCTTCCGTCGCGAACCAGAAACTATGTCCGAGGACAGAGAGGATCGCTTGTAGAATATCGCAGCCAGCAAGTGTTGTGGCAAAACTGAGGGTCACATAGATCAGTAAGAGTTCCCCCTGTCCGAGGGCAAAATCACTTTTAAGGAGACGGATGACCCCATTAATCAGCATCACTGCTGTGAGGATGAAGATGACATTGGAGAACGGAACGACCCATGTTGGAAAGGTATAACGCACTATTTCCATCTGGATGAGGAAATAGCAGTTGATGGGTGCGGTAATGGCAAAAATGCTTATAACGCGCCAGGTTAAGGCACGCTGTTGTGGGGGAGAACTCAAGTCAATATGCCTCTTTTTTTACCACCGCCCATGCACAGGTGTTTCTCGCGCTTTCTCAAAGAGATCTGCCCACTCAGCACTATCATCGTCAAAGGTTAACTCCAGACGCGCGCCTTCTACTTGCGCCTCACCGTTACCTGCATTGAAATAACTTAGACCGTCCCCAACTATATGGATGCAGCTGCCGTCGGGATAAACAGCAGTTTTAATGATACGCGGCACGGGGTGAATTGTGTAGCCGTCAGCATCTAATTCATCAGCAGGCACGCGGAAGCGTCCAACGGCGTCTTCGTTAACTTCAACACCCAATCCGGGAGCATCAGGAATCTTGTGGCACCCCTCGGAGACCTCTATCGGTTTCGTGAGGAGATGGTCGCTATAGAGATTAATACAGGTGATGGCGGGCCATGTCGCATGTGTGAGTACACTGCCGAGATGCCCTGCCCAGGTCGTTGTCAAACCATTGCCGACGATTTGGAGCCAAAACGGCATATCCGCTGCCGCGCTGAGTTGCCCCTCACGCATTACCTGAGACTTGCCACCACCAATAACAAATCCACTGCATACATCCTCACGCACACAGGTGGTATACGGAGGCGAACCGAAGTGCATCGCAATCTGGCAATCAACGGTTTGGCGAATCTGCTTGTTGCCTTCAACGTCGCTCTGAGGTATAGGTGTCTCAAACATAGCGACGTTTGGATGTCCAGCGAGTTTTTGCAAGACCGGAATAGCCGTCTCAGCGTCACGCAGCGAACTATTTGGGTCGAGGTCGAGTTTGAAATCTGCTGGAACGACTTCTGCGACCGTTTCTACCTGTGCAACAATATCCCACCACGGACGGGGTTTGTTTTTGAAACTGGTATAACCGTTTTTCACAGCATCGGCGGCTTCGGCTGCCCAGTTTTCAGGAGACGAATCGATACACCACCATGAAATCGGAACTGCCTCTCGACATTGGTTGCCAAGGAGTTGGTAGACCGGCACCTCCAAGATTTTGCCGACGACATCAAAGAGTGCTATCTGTAAACCAGCACCGAGTGAATCGTCATTCATGAGTGCAGCAGGACTTTGTCCAAGCACGCGTTCGACACTCGCATCGCTGACACGGGAATAGGTATAGTGAACGACGGTCTCACCCCAACCGACATGCCCTGTGTCAGTGGTAACCTTGCACAACTCAAGGATTGACCAGTTGTAAACGGTTGAGACGCTCTGTGTGGTAATTTGTTGTTGGCGCGGGGTGAAGGGGACATCTACAAGCACACGTTCAACGTTCGTGACTTTCATGGCAGGACTCCTTAGGTATCAACAAAAGGGAGCAGGAAATAGGGACCTCAAAAATCGTTGAGAAAAAGAAAAAGGACGAGGGGTTTGATTGAAATCATCCACCTCGCCCTATAAGAGACTAATAAGAGGATTTAACCTCACCCCAACTGGTAGTGAGTTTACCTTTGGCATCAACATCAAAGCCGTTGGCATTTGTAACCAGAACACTATCAACTCTACCCATCCCCCAGCTTTCGTGCCAGATACCGACGCCGCCAGCAGTCGTGTAGTCGGCACTTTTGTATTCAAGGATAGGTGCGCCAAGGTCTTCGGAGGGCCCGAAAAGATCATCAACCTCAGCGAGTTCCATGTACCATATCTTGACATTCTTGCCATCGACCTCGACGCGTCCGAAATAAGGGACAGCGTTGGTCTGGTCGAGCCCACCCCCCAAGCCGTGTGGCACAGATTCTAATTCCTTGCCGCCGTTTTCACACCCACACTGGTCGAGACACTGTCCAGACGGACAGCATCCATCTGCCAGATCCATGAAAAGGACGGATGATGTCTCATTATATCCAAAGACAGCAAGATAGCCGTTATCGTCCCCTTTACGGCGGAATTGAAGTCCCACACTATCATCATCACCAAACGAAAAAACCATTTGGACGATACCGTCTGTGAAGTTAGTAACGCCGGGGAGTGGCGTATTACCGGAGATGCCGCATCCCTCAGCGGTTTGCTTCATGGATCCTTTTCCGCCGAGTTTGCCGCCTTCAAAATCATCCGCAGCCCAGATAGTCCCGGCGTTCTCGGCTTTATATTTTTTGATGTCGTTCACGCCGGCATCAGGTATTGCGTCCTTAGAACCCGGCTCAAAATCGGCGTAAAACACAACTTGCCCAGTAGCGTGAAGCGAAACAAATAGACTCAAAGTGAGGATTAAAAGGAAAAAACGTGTTTTCATAAAATATCTCCTTTGTTTTTGTAAGGGGTTGTGTTGCCGTTTATTTATAAACCTTTTCCGAACAGATTAGTCTAAATAAACGGGCGCAAATATGAGAAATGCCCTTAGGGAATTGATACAATCACAATTCCAATAACTAAGTTGCCAGTTAAGCAGGTACAGGCATTTGAATATTTCGCGTGCTAAATCTATAGGCAACTCCTTTAGGTATGTGGTATGCTGTAAAGGAGTTCCTATAGATTCAATTCTTACCTTAACCCAAGTTACCATTTATTTTATAGACCCAGCACCCTTCTGGAATATGAAGCACTACATTTTCCTTGAAAATGCTGCGCGCAAATCTATAGAACCGATTAGGCAGCAACTTGAGTATAGTATTAGTCTATATTAGGGAAGGAGACTAATAGCTGCTTTTAACGTCGCCCCACGTTGTGGAAAGTTTGGAATGTGGATCGACCGCTGTCATGCCGCCGGGTCCCCAAACAGAGACGCTACCGACTCTTCCGTTGCCCCAACTTTCGTGCCAGATGCCGACAGTACCGGGTCCCATATCATCCGCGCCATCGTATTCAGCAGTCGGATCGCCGAGTTCATCGGAACTTGCGAAGATATTTGGTACATCGTCAAGTTCCATATACCAGGCTTGGATGAGGCTTCCGCTGACTTCAACGCGCGCAAAATAGGCGACGCTGTTGTCCATCGTGAGACCATCGCCAAAACCGTGGTCGACACCGACGAGTTCATTACCACCGTTTTCACATGAGCATTGATCGAGACATTGCCCAGACGGACAGCACCCATCCGCGAGGCTTCCGATGATAATTTGAGGTGTTTCGATATAACCGAATGCAACGAGATAGCCCCTGTCGTCGCCAACGCGACGCAGTTGGAATCCAACGCCGTCATCGTCTTGCCATGAAAAAACGGCTTGGACGATACCGTCGGAGAAGCCGTCAACACCGGGGAGCGGCGTATCACCGGAGATACCGCAGCCTTCAGCACTCTGATGCAAAGCATTTCCGCCATCGGGGAATTCACCGGATTCCACCCAAACAGTACCAGCGTTTTCTGGCACCCAATTTGCGGGGTCGTTGACGCTGGCATCAGGGACGGCTTCAGAAGAACCAGCTTCAAAGTCAGCATGGAAAATTAGCTGCGCCCCTGCGTGGCTAATGAGCACAACGGAAAAAAGCGCGATAAACATCGTGAGGTAGGTTCTTTTCATTTTTTTTGCTCCTTTACTGATTGATATTGCGCAAGTTAAGTAGTCTGCTTCAAAGAAATTCTCACCTACTAAGGGCAAACCTTTACAAACAGGACGACTTTCTGCAAAACCGATATTAGAAATTTAGCAAAAATGCAAATTTCTGTCAATAAAAAAGTAGCAAAAGTACATCTTATTTTCCGAAAAAACCAACGTCTTACCTAATCATCCAATCCCAAAACTACTTACTGCGGAACTTTTAATGTATGATAGGTCGTATTCAAAAAATCCACCAACTCCTCAAACGTGTCAAAGATGCGATCACATAATTTTTCAAAAAAGATACTTCTGGCTCCAGTATAAAGGGCATACACCGGTTTATTGTGGCGGGAAGCATAGTTCATTTTACTCAACACACCAGCAGACAACTTGTCTGTAGGGTAGATGACAACTATAAAATCGCTCTGGTGGATAAACTGATAATCCCAAAAGATCGCACATGTTTTTATCTGCTCAATTATGTCCTTATCCATAGCGTCCACAGTTGCCACACGCTGGGTACTATCCACCACTTCTCCGCCAGTTGTCACCAGTGCCATATCTTTAACAGAGAGCGGATCAAAGACAATAAACGAACAACTCAATTTTTCCGCCATCTCTCGGATTTTCTCAATTTCCTCTGGCGTATCTGTTAAAAGCGTAATCGGATAACTAAGGTAAAATACCGGTTTCTTCGGCGAAAAGAGCAAGTCATGGAAATTTTTGAGATCGTGTTGTTTCGCGACGGTGTAATATGGCTTTTCTATGAGATGTGCCAGTTGACGGGTCAGAAATTTCTCCTCATCCAACCAGACATTAAGTGCTGCTTTTCCCATACCAGACCATTGCAGAGTCCCTTCCATGCGTTCCGATATATCGGCGATATTATCAACAATATTAATCAGCATGTCAGGTTGGATAATTTCAATATCTTTAAAAGAGAATCCTTCAAGGAGACTACCATGCCAGCGAAAGCAGGCATGTAGTCCGACAACAGTATGTTGATAATCCTTAGCAAGTTGGGCAATTTCATAGAAAGCAGTCCGCCGCGCTAACGATAAAACCGCTGGATCTGAATCCAGCACTTTTTCTGTAAAATTGACCTGGGATTCTGCAGCGATTCGACGTATAAAATCACCGACACTGAAGAAACCGATGTTCAATCGTTTGTGTGCACAGAATGTCGCGAAGTCTGCCATAAACTCTTTGCGTCCCGAACAACTGATGCCGGTACAGATGATTTTCATTAATGTTTTTGGCGTAGAAATCCCGAATTCATTCGGGTAAGAAAATGCCGTCTCCGTTCCTCTTTACTAAAAACAAAGTGTTAAAATGCTTTTAAAATAAGACTCTGAACACGATCGTTATATGGGTTATGTTTACATTATGGTTATCGGACCTCAGTCTTCTCGCCTGTCTCAATTGGATGAGACAATAACATATTTCAAAAGAGCAAAGAAGAAATCAAGTATTACCAGAATTTGTGCTAATTTACTGTGATGGCAAATCTTGGAAAGACTTAAACTGTTCACGATATAATTGACTGTAGAGTTTGCCCGATGCTAACAACTCGGAATGGCTGCCAACTTCAATGATCTGCCCTTGCTCCATAACAACTATTTGGTCTGCATTACGAATTGTTGAGAGACGATGGGCAATGACGAAGGTTGTGCGTTGCTGCATGACGTTCTCAAGTGCTTCTTGAATAAGGCCCTCGGATTGTGAGTCAAGTGCACTTGTTGCTTCATCTAGGATTAAAATCTTCGGATTTTTCAAAATTGCCATGGCAATAGCGACCCGCTGTTTTTGACCACCAGACAATTTAAAACCGCGTTCACCAACATGCGTCTGATAACCTTCTGGCAGAGACATAATGAATTCATGTATATTCGCAGCTCGAGATGCCGCGTAGACATCCTCATCTGTTGCTGAGGAGCACCCATAACGGATGTTATCTTTGATACTGATATCAAATAAAATCGGTTCTTGCGGTACAATGCCAATCTGCTGTCTTAGGAATTTCAATTCCAATGTCTGCAAATCATGTCCATCCAGTAGGAGACGGCCCGCGTTAGGTTCATATAAGCGAGGAATTAAGTTGGTAAGTGTGGTTTTGCCAGAACCTGAGGGCCCGACTAGGGCAATAACGCTGCCTGAAGGGACATCTAAGTTAATGTTTTTGAGAATCTCAACTTCTTCATAAGCAAAACTCACAGATTGAAACTGAATGTGCCCTTCTACGCCCTGTGGTTTTTTCTTTTCTCCATTTTTATCCTCACTGTGTTCATCTGTTAAATCGAGGACTTGGAAAAGACGCTGTAGCACTGCTTTGGTCGCTGCAACCCCAAGATGGAAGTGAAGCAACCGATATATAGGGGCAGAAAGATATTCAAGATAGGCAGAGAAGGCAACTAACTCACCAATAGTCAATCGTCCTCTCAAAACCTCCATACCACCGAAGCATAAGATTGAGATAGGTTGGAGTCGAACCACGAACTGGCTGATGTTACCCGCGACCGATTCCAAAACCGAGACCCTCGTCTGTGCAAAAAATAAGTCCTTTGATTCCCCAAAGAAGGACCGGTTATGATGTTTCTCAGCCGAAAAGCATTTCACGAGTCGAATGGCCGATAAAACTTGTTGCACGTATGAAAGGGATGATGCCGTGGCTTCTTGCCTTTTCAAAGCTGCTTTATGGAGGTGTTGCCGAAAGAGGACATACGTCAGTCCGTTGAGCGGAACAACTATCATCGCGATTAGTGCCAGTCGCCAATTGAAGTAAAACATTATAGTAATTATAGCACCCGCCGACAGGAAATCTGTAAAGAAATGCAAAGCGTTATAAGTTCCACTTGTGAGAATAGCGTCTACATCGTTGATCACCATTGAGCCAAACTCACCTGTTTGTCTTTTCGTTATACTTGACATCGGAAGGCATAAGAGATGTTGAAAAAAACGATTCCGAAAATCAAGCAAAATACGTCTTGTTGTATAAATGTAGAATCGATCACGTATTAAGGAAAGTAGGATATATACTCCGATAACACCGATACCCCCAAAGAAGACGAGCCAGAGCCATTCTTGGTTTTCTTGCGGAATCGCTTCATCTATAACTAATTTGGTAAGAAGAGGTATTAGCAAAGAAAAACCAACCATTGTTGTCATACACAACAAGGTTTTAGCAATTTGCCGCCAATACCGGAAAACATCCTTTAAAAATCGGCTCCCAACGCTTTTTGATGTTTCTCGTGCCATTTTTTAATCCCTTTGGGGTAACGAATTCCGATTCTGAGGGCGCAGACGGAAATATCTTCTGTGGTTACAACTGCCTCAAAAAGCGGTTTACCAATTGAAGGCAATTTTTGTAAATAATTGATGGATTGTCTCCTCGGCATCCTGATCTCCATAAACAATGTACAACACAAGATTTTCAATAAAAGTCCACTTAAAGACTGCATTGAAATTGGGTTTATGGTCTCCTGCTGAACGCAGCCGAGCCGTTATCCACCTTTCGGTTCCAATCTCAAGGTTCATACTTGCACGGAGTGAAAAATCACGGTGTTTACGTCCATTTGGAAAGGTCTGCCAGAGATTTTCACCTTCAACACCTATTGACAAAAATCGGAACGGGATAATATTCATCGCAGTTGTGACAAAAGTTGCTTTGGCACCTTCAAACTCACCACGTTGGTATACGACAAAAATGCGGTCGGGACTCTGGCGGTTATACGTTGCTTGTGCTGCAACAATCCAATTAGAATATATATCGTAAGACCAATTCCTGTAGAAAAACCCCGTCTCTATCTTTTCACCTAAATCAAAACCGATCAGTTGAAAATGATTGCCTCGTGTTTTTTCGCCCTTTTGGTTCCACGTTATGGATTGGACAGATTCAAAGTTGATACTCCGCAAGAGACCTCTCTCAACGGGCCAACGGTACACCCCCCAGAAACCGGGTTGCCTGCTGTCTGTGAGTCGAACGTATCCATTGATAGGATTGAATCCTGCCGAGAAGTCGCGATAAACAAGACTAAGAATCGGATTACCTTTCCGCTTTACTTCCGCAATGAAAGCACGTGTGTTGTTCTTATGTGGTTCCCAATTTCCTGCATAGGATGTAACAAAGTTCAGTGCTTTTGGTAAGCGAATGGAACCATCAAAGGCAAAGGATCGGTTATACGTCCCGGATATCTCTTTCGAGGCAAAAAAGAGCCCAAGCGAGGAGGCGTTGCCTGCGTCCCAAAGTCCGCGTAGCAAAACGTTATGACTCTCATCGGTTTTCTCCTTAACATTCATCAATCCGTAGGATGCCCTTCCAGTTTTACCAATGAGTTTTGCTCCGTAAGTCATCTCACTGACGCGACGGCTATAAAAAAGCGCGATCGGTGCTCTAAAAATTCGCCCATCTTCTTGAAAGAAGGGGCGTCGGTCAGTTAATCGCTGCTCCAGATCAGATAAAACGATCCCCTGTACCTCCGACTCAATGTGACTGAAGTCGGGATTTACCGTCCCAATAAAAGTGGTACCAGTCGTGAGTTTATAAGAGACATCACCGCCTAGAGCTGCCTTTAATCCTTTAGATAAGTCTTCTGATGTTGATAAATCTGCGGCTTTACTGGAGAAGTATCCACCGAGTTGAAACTTCCTCCCAGCGTCCTTTAGGTTGAATGCCAAGCTTGTCAACGTTCCAAATTGATTGGCATCCGAAACGTTAACACCCGTGTCTGCCCAGATGCTGGTTCGCTCAAGACTTTGATGGCGACGCACGAGGTTAAGTCCCCATGTTTGTTTTGCTGATCTCGGCAAATCAAGTATGTCAAATGGAATTTTCATCTCAATACTCCACACAGACGATTCTATGATTGCAGCGGTAAACCATTCACCATCCCAACCTAAATCTCCCTGTTTGTCATCTTGCTGTGTTCCGAGTGGACTGACAGCAAAACAATAGGAGCGAAGTTGATCACGGTATGTATCGAGATATACAGCAACATGGTCATCGTACTGAAAACTCCCGTCCCTTCGGGTCTGATTTGCGATTATGGATGCTTCTTCTTGAACGCAACGAAAACCGACATAGAGTGCTTCGTCGTCAAACCCGAGGTATGCTTCTGTTTTGTCCGGAACAGTCGTCTCCAGCTCGGCTACTTTAAATTTATCAACCCTTGCAGCTTGTTGCCAACAACTATCGTTAAGTCTTCCATCAATTACTGGAGACACTTGGAATCTAACAGCCTCTATGGTCTGCGAGTTAGCAGTAAAACTTGCTAGTAAGAAACAAACAATAGAACTCAGCAAACTCTTCCAATGGGAAATAGAACGAGTAGGTATTAGTTTCTTTTTCATAACTTAATTGAGTATGGTTGTCCTGTGCAGGGAATTCGGCACAGGCCGTGGGAAACTACTGAGGAAGATCTCATTTTGCCCATAGGTTTCAGCCAACTTTTTGCCCAACCTTAAATAATCTTTCATGATCTCTTTATATCCTAAGCTACAATACTTACGAGAATCTTTAACGATTTCATTGTATGTCGTAGCAGACATTAGTCCTACCGTAAATCTCCAATGGAGGAAGACTTCCAAAGCCGGATGCTTCTCACAGAAGCGTGTGTAGTTCCGCGCATGTTCTTTCCACCGCCTCGCAGCGTCAATCGGATGGACCTGATGATAATTGGCAGCAGCCTCGTTATACACGAACGTCGCTCCATATCGATGGAGTCGGTATCCAATTTCTGTATCTTCCAAACCCCAACCTACGAAGGATTCATCAAATAAGCCCACCTTCATCAGAAGGGCTTTAGGGACAGAAACATTTATGGTCACCAATAGTATCCAAGGGATAACAAACCCATTGAGTACCGCGGAATATGCTTCATAAACTTCATCCCAATTGTGGTGCGATTTCCGGAAAACATAGGGCTTGACCCTCTCAAAGTCTGGCTGCAGATCTTTTTTTTCGATAAACGAAGTGGGTTGTCCTTGCTGTGCGCACTTGACCTTTTTGCGTAATTCTTCAAAATGTCCTGAGACGTTTAATAATTTATCCAGATACCGGGTTGGTATTCCGCTTTGCCACCGTGCCAGTAAATCGTATTTCCCACCGATGACAACAATAGGTTTACTCGATTGATGATATCTCATGTGTTGGGTAATGAAATCGGGAACTGGGATACCATCTGCATCGTTAAGTATAACAATCTCGCCTTTCGCCATGCGAATGCCAACGTTTCTGGCTTTGCTGCGTCCTGCATTGTGCTGCTTGAAATACCGAAGGGAATACGATGTTTCAAAGGAATTGACTAACTCCTCTGTGTCATCTGAAGAACCATCGTCAACAACGATAACTTCGTATCTATCAGATGGATAGGTCTGGAGGTTAAAAGAAGCCAACGTTAATTCTAACGCATCCTTATTATTGTAAGATGGAACAACAACACTTACATCAAAATTCATAGAAATAACTCCTTCCGCCAATTAAATTAAACGAAACTCTCAATGGGTTCTGCGTTAGCACACTCTTTAATTTTTTGCTCCGCCATATTCACTAGTTTAACCAACCCCTTCTTAACATCCCAATGTTGAGCGAAGGGATATTTATTCACAATCTGATCTGTTGCTTCCAATGCTTTTTGAACCTCGCCCTTCGCGGCATAGGCACTTGCAACCACGAGCCAACAGAACGCAACTGTATTCAAATGTGAATAACTATCGTACAATGGAAGGGTGGGAAATTCTTTGAGAGTGCTCTGCTGTTCATCAGCACGATGTGCATTGAGGTTAATCTGATATTTCTCAAAAGAGTGTTTGATTCAATAGTTATGGGTGTTCCTATGGG
>JAPPII010000059.1 GCA_028820845.1 Candidatus Poribacteria bacterium | reverse complement strand
TCCTAAAGATCGGACAAACCCAACTCGCTATCATTAGTTAACCGAAAACCTTGATATATAGAGGTGTTCATAGGTAGATAAGGGGTCGGGTGCTATCGGGTTTTCCCACCCAACAGATTGGCATGCATTTTGCTTTCTATTTATAGATTAGTGTTGTAAGACTGGGATAGATATATTTCTGGGGCAGATGTGTTACCAACGGAGTCTGCCTCAGAATACCAACCCCTCGGAAAACGGGTCTGCAGCGCGGGTGTTTTTGATGTCGAGCAGGCGTTTGGCTTCAATTCTTGCTTAATCATTGCTTCGCCCTCGAATCTGGGTTCACCGATCGTGGATGCGGACACCAAGCAGTTATTGGTGCTGTATGCGCGGCAAGAAGAACGTAGCGATGATTTCGTCCTTACTATTTATCTTGTAGAGAGTGTTTCCATGCGCTCCGCGCACCTTCACAAAGGAGTGAAAAAATGCCAATCGTCCAAAAAAAGTATTGCGAGATTAGAGATTGTATGAAGCCCGGGGATGTCATTGCTTTTTCAGGGAAAAAGGCCCTTTCAGAGACAATAAAGTGGGCTACGAGAAGTAATGTGTCACATGTCGGTGTTGTTCTTCAGTCTAGGTTGATAGTAGATGGGGAACCTGAAGGGCGCGTTTTCAATCAAGTCGCGGAGGCGACCGATTCAGGAGTAAAAATTGTTAACCTGAGTGGTAAACAACAGGTTTATGAGGGTGAGATGTGGTGGTTGCCTTTGAGTGATGCATCGCGAGGCAGACTGAATTTCAACACTTTCTCTGGTTTCTTGATTGACAGTGAAGGTGCTCCCTACGATTCCTTACCCACGTTGTTCAAGTCATGGCGAGATGATCTGGATGTCTTGCCTTGTGTTTTACCTGATTTCTTAGAAATAACCCGAAATAAGGAAGACTTTGAAGCCTTTTTCTGCTCAGAACTTGTTGCTGGAGCATTAGAAACAGGCGGGGTGATTGAGAATGTCAATGCTTCAGAAGTTACGCCAATTGATCTGTGCCGGTTCAATATTTATGAAAAATATGTTCAGTTTAAAGGGGAGGAAAAAGAAATCAGAGGATTTAATTCAGTTGATCCGACTAATTGGGGTCAATGAACTAAAACTTACTGACCGCGCTATGTTGAACCGCGCGAATGAAAAAATCCTGCTTCAGAAAGTGAACGTATGGCAGCGAGACGTAGAAAACCCGCGCCATTTGTGTCATCCGCGGTAATCCGCGATTCAGATAAATTACAACCGCAACCAATCTCTATTGGATATCACAACCTTTGTAAACAAGAACCTGTGAATGGCTCACAAACACTCGGCCTATCAGAGGTAGAGTGGGAGAGTACTCCACGTGGGAATCTGTCATGTGTGAAACTTTATAAGGCTACCACTTGAATTGATTTCATTTTTATACAGAAAAGGAGCGATCTATCGTGTTTTTGAGAAACTGGCTTTTTAACGGGAAAATTCTTTTTGGCGTGTTAACTCTTGTAATGTGTTTCGGGGTTCCAGCGATGAGTTACGGTCAAGCCTTCGTTTCTGTAGAACCTGCTGAAGTAGATCCCCGGCGGCCGGGGGAAAAACTCACGGTGCGTATTAATATATTAAATATTAGTGGTGTTGAGGTTGCAGGATATCAGATAACTGTTAACTTCGATCCAACGGCACTGCGTTATGTTTCCAGTAGAAACGCTGACTATCTACCGCGAGGGGCGTTTGCAATACCGCCTGCTGCAACTGACAATAGTGTTACGATTGGAGCAACTTCTCTGGCAGGGGCTGCGTTTGATGCTAAGGGTACACTCGCTACGGTAACGTTTGAAGCCGTTGCGGCAAAAGCGTCTACCATTCGTCTCAGTGATGTTACGCTCTCTGATGTTGACGCAAGTCCTTTAGCAGTCCTTGTTGTAGATGGCAATGGGGTTGATGATTTTGGTAATGGGGTTGATGCGTTTGATGAAGGGGTTCCCGAGCCGGATTTTGGTGATGGGGTTACCGATGAGGTTCCTATAGATATTGCGGTGCAGGAGACTGCTGATGGCGGGAGTTTATATACTATTCAGGGACATACCGGCTATGTCCGAGCGTTGGCATTTTCTCCGGATGCGACGCTGTTCGCCAGTGCTGGTCAGGACGCTGTCGTCAAATTATGGAATACGAATATCTCAACAGGAGACCTTCGTTTTCTGAGACAACTTGAAGGTCATAGGCGACCCGTTACATCAGTTGCGTTTGCGGCGAATGGTAACGTACTTGCGAGTGCAAGTGTGGATGGAACGATCCGCTTATGGAATCCGAAAACCGGCAGACTGCAAAAAACGATTCCGCAAGCCCATGCTGGGGGTGTACAGTCTGTTGCATTTTCTCCGGATGGTCGTTTGCTTGCCAGCGGGGGGCGTGATAATACAGTGAAATTGTGGAACGCACGCACAGGGCGATTGATGAGAAGAGGGAGACTGACCGGACACACGGATTGGGTGTTAGGTGTTGCCTTCTCACATAAAAAAGTAGATGCTGTCATGCCGTTGCTGGAGGTCGATCCCGAAAACTACGTGCTTGCGAGTGCGAGTCGGGATGGAACGATCCGTTTGTGGCTTTCCGACGGTGAGTCTATCGCGACTTTAGAGGGCCATACGGACTATGTAACGTCAGTGCGATTTACGCCGATGGACGAGTTGGTGAGTGGGAGTCGAGATACGACGATTCGTTTGTGGTCTGATTTTGATGAGAGTACGATGGTGGCTGATTTTGGCCGTGCTAACGGTGTCGACCATAGTAGGGCGATTTTTAGAGGGCACACGAATTTCGTAAATGCGATAGCAGTTTCACCGGACGGGACGGTTGCGAGTGCGGGTGCTGATTCGACGGTGCGTGTGTGGGATCTACAGACGGGACAGTCTCGGGTGCTTGACGATAGCTTGAGTATTGCCAGAGCCGTTGCGTTTTCACCCGACAATCGAATGCTTGCCAGTGGCGATGACGTAGGCGTGATTAGGGTCTGGGCAGAAGGCGGCACGATAGATGATATATCTGATAATATAATTGATTATGTTATAGATGATGATGACTCCCTCAATCAGTCTGTCCACATTCCCGATATCAGGCTTTACCTTACTATTCAAACGGCACTCGGCAACGAAGATATCTCGGTCTCTCCATTGCCCCCGATCTCAGTGGCAGATATGCACTCGTTGACACGCCTCGTTTTCCCCAATTGGAATTGGGACTTCTTAGAGGATGTCGGCTTTTTTATTGACGATTCGGCTCCATTAGACTTGACCGGACTTGAATTTGCTGTGAATTTAAAAGAGTTGGATCTCAGTAATTATTCTATATCAGACCTCTCTCCGCTTGTACGCCTCACCAACCTAAGATCATTGTCTGTTGTGAACAGCGCAATATCGGATGCGTATCCGTTTGTGGGATTGATAGATCTGGAGGCTTTACATCTTGGTCACAACCAGATATCAGACCTCTCTCCGCTTGTGAACTTGCAAAATCTGAAAGTGTTACATCTTAATCACAACCAGATATCAAACCTCTTTCCGCTTGCCGCCCTGCGAAATCTGGAAAAGTTATATCTGAATCACAATCGGGTATCAGACCTCTCTCCTCTCGCGAACTTGCAAAATTTAACCCAATTGAGCCTTGGATACAACCAAATACAGGACGTGTCACCACTTTCTGATCTATCACATCTGGAGACGTTAGGACTTCGGGACAACGAAATAATAGATATATCGCCGCTTTCGGGTTTGATAAATCTAACGAAGTTGACCCTCGGACACAACCAGATAGGTGCAATATCCGACCTATCAGATCTGACCACCTTGCAGGAATTGTATCTCGGGAACAACGAGATATCTTATGCATTCCCACTTGGGAATCTGAAAAACCTGAGGGTATTGTATCTTGGGTACAACCAAGTATCAAACCTCTCTCCGCTTGCGGGTTTGCGAAATCTGACGAAGTTGCATCTGAGTGGGAATCAAATATCGGATGTGTCTCCGCTTGCGGGTTTGCGAAATCTGGATGAGTTACACCTCGATCACAATCGAATATCGGATTTCGGATCGATTCGTAGAGTCGTCAATAATCTGACGATTTATGTGAATAGTCCGCAATTGGAATCCTTAGTCCCGCACTCTGTAGAACTTTCGGGTCCTGAAACTGTCAGGTCGGTGATAAAGGCGTACGCATTTACCGCTACAGTCAAGAACAGCAGCGGTCAACCCTTGGGAAATGTTTCGGTTGATGCTCAGACCTACTCTCCGCAAGGAACCCTGCATGCTACTTTTAGTTCTGGTGATGGATATGTTACCAATGGTTCAGGGGAAATAGAACTCACTTTCCCCGATTTTCCGTGGGTAGGTTCATACGATATTCGTGTAACGGTCCGGGGGGAGACTGGAACGGTATTGGAGAAGACTTTTCCGAATAGGGTCACAGTGCCGGCGCCTGCTTCTATTGAACTGGTAAAAGACATACCGCATGTTCCAATTGGCGGTAGTTATGTGGCACTTTTTGAGGTGCGGGATGCGGAGGGTCAACCCTTAGAAGGTTTTCATGTTAAATTGAGTTTAGGACAATGGGATTTGGAGAAGGTTAGAGACGAGACACTGCGGGTGATCTCCGATATTGCATGGCTCCCACCTTTTATCTCACTTTCTGAATATGAGGCAGCTAAGACTCGGACAGGAAGAGTAGGACGGGAACATTCCTTTTCTGTCTGGAAATGGGTAGCAAAATCAAACTTATCTGATACGTTAAATACAGATATAACTGATGAAGAGGGCAGAGCGCGCTGTAGTCAACGTCTCCAGGCGGTAGGGTCTTATGCGGTTTCCGCGACGGTATCACGGTCTGGACACCAATTTCTGACTCAATCTTTTTCAAATGTGGGAGGCTTGGACACAGAGTATGGCAAAGCGGACAGTGGGGGCGTATATGAACGGGGCGTTGCCGGATGGACGGGGTTGGACGGGAACAACCTTCTTGGTAGGGCACGGCTTAGTGATATTAATCCGCCCTCCTACAGAGTCCAGATATATCAAGGCGGGGGGACGTGCGGTGCACCTTCCCCATCCCAAGAAGTCATAGAGGCGGCTCGGAGACTCATACCACCGGATGATAATTCTTTTTCGCCCCGAACCGCTTTCGCGGTAACGTCTCAGCCCTCGGATAGCAAAGAGCTGCTTCCTGATAACACTCCACCGAACTCTACAAGTTGCATGCAGCCTGAACTGAAGTGGACCCCAGGATCAACAGTTGCTACGGATATTGGGATCCCAATCCTCACAGTAAAGTTCTTAGATGGTCATCCTGACCATATACAAACGGTAAAGGACGCTATCAAGGATGAATGGAACAATGCAGGGGCTCTGGTCGGTTTTCGGTTCGTAGATTCAGGATTCGCTGATGTTCGGATTACATTCGATAAAAATAAGTTAAGTGAAGGGGAGGAAACTAGAGGCGGGCATCTAAATAAACCTGAACCGGGTTCGGGTTCTGTTGGCAGGGCGATTATAGGTATTGCCGACTGGGTAGAAGAAGCGATTGGAATAATAAAAAATTCAAGAGACCGGGGATTTTGGGATAACTTGGCAACAGGACTTATCGGTTGGGCGGGGTACGAATCAGTTCAGGCACGTAATTGGAGGAAGTTCTTTAAGGAACAGCAGGATAAACCGAATGTATGGCTAGATCCTGCTTTTGATAACATGCATAGTCTGACCCTGCATGAGATTGGTCATATCCTTGGTTACCATCATACGGTAGACGTAGAGGATGGTAAAGTAGATGTCGAGACAGCTTATGTTGACGATCACTCAATTATGGTTCCGGGACTCCAAGAGGATGTGGTCAGGCCGTTATCGCCTGGAGATAAAAAGGCATTGGCGAATGTATACAAGGAAATACCCTATGAAAGATGGGATGTGAGTTATCTGAAAGGAAGGATGTCAGTAGAAGGGAATGACGCTGATTTCTGGAACTCTGATGATAGCTTTGGGCCTAAAAAGCATGAGATAGGTATTTATGTCGGCACTGGTGTCGGTTCGCCTGCGCCTACCCCACTGGGTCGATTCAAATGGGGCGGTGAAATTCGACTTGAAGTAGATATAACGACGACAGGACGAGGCATGCCTGATTCTGTCGAAATGAAAGTCATCCTGCGGCTTTATGACGGATTATTTTCTGAGGAAAGTAGCAACAAGGTAGGCGAGGAGGCGTACACGTTTTGGGTTAGCAGGGAGGGGGTGTCGCGCGTCTATCGGAGTCCTGATGCGATCGTGATTGGCGGTGGTACAGCACTCTCGAGGTATACTATTAATCTTGGCCACGAGTTTGAGAGTGCTAAGGTCGGGCACGGCAGTAAGACTTGGGGCGAGGTCAAATTCGATCTCGCAGTGGTCGACCCAGATGACGCAATAGTTATCAATGAGGAACTCGTTCTATCAGCACCTGAACTTTTCCGCCATATCAACCCAACGGCTGATTTGCTTTCTCTCGCAGATATTAATGGCGACGGAAAAATAGATACCCAGGACCTGCTCCTTGTCTCCAATGCTATCGGTCACACCCATTTGGAGCACCCGCATTTCGATGTCAACAGCGATGGATCCATCACGATTGCGGATCTCGTCTCAGTCGCACAATACCTTGGACAGTCGGTATATACCGCTGCGCCTGTCTCTATTGTTGTACCCGTGGAATTAACTTATGAAACCGTGGAAGGATGGATAGATCACGCACGTTTAGCAGACGACGGGTCTGTGGTGTTTGAACAAGGGATTGCGAAACTGGAATACTTGTTGACGCTGATCATACCAGGGGAGACCGCACTGCTCCACAACTACCCCAACCCGTTCAACCCGGAGACATGGATACCGTATCATCTCGCGAAACCGGCAGATGTGGCGTTGACGATCTATGCGATAGATGGGAAAGTTGTGCGGCATTTGGATTTAGGGCATCAAGCAGCAGGTTTCTATCAGAGCAAGTCGCGTGCGGCGCATTGGGATGGCCGGAACGATGTCGGTGAACGTGTGGCGAGCGGCATCTATTTCTACACCCTCACGGCTGGGGAATTTGCTGCGACGCAGAAGATGTTGATAGTGAAGTAACTTTCACGGCGTGCGAGGTAGATTTCTAACGCTGCCTCCATGCCATATCTATTACAGTAAGATTTAGAATTAATTGAACATTCGTCCGGGCGAGGTTAGGAAACCTCGCCAGCGGCAGCGGTGCCTCTTATGTCTAATTATCTTTAGATTTCACTATAATTTCGGTTCATAAGAACCACACAACAGAGGAGTTCTCAATGACAAAACATTTCCGTTTTTTAAGCATAGTCCTTGTAGGTCTGTTAAGTCTTTTCGTCACCAGTTGTGACGAGGGCATGGACGCTGTTATTGACACGGTCACGAATGGCCCCTCCCCAGATGAACAACTACCTCGGGGGACCCCAGCCACGCGTCAAAGTTACGTCTACCACGGCACCCTCAATCATCAAGAAACAATCCGGGATCTTTTCGTTGATGGGGTTCTCGTAAGTTTAGGCGAAGATAGTGTTAAAGTCGTGTGGGATATCCAAGAAGAATCGCCAGTTCCCGAGAATCTGGGACGATCTTCAAATATTTTTTGGATTATGGGTTTTGATGGGGATTTTGGGGCGACAGCGGCAAGTCTCTCAACAACATATATTGAGGTCAATTCTTTGCCTCGCACTGATTTTTCTACCTATTATCCTTATAGGCATACGTCGCCGGTTAGGGCCTTTGATCGGGTATTTGCACAAGGGCGTGTTCTATATGCTACTGGCAGTAGTGATACGACTGTCCATGTATGGGAGAACGTCGTCCATGACGTGTGGGAAATGCTACCGGAAGAACATGCGGAACTTGCCAGACACAAACACACGCTTGAACATGAAGGTCAGGTGTGGGCGGTTGCCTTCAGTCCAGATGGACAAACGCTCGCCAGTGGCGGTGGTTTTGAAGGTATCTACTTATGGGATCCAAACACTGGCGAATCGAAAGGAGCTCCCCTCATTGCCAATACCGCTCAGGTTGAGGGGCTTGCTTTCAGTGCGGATGGACAAACCCTCGCTGTTGCAACCGGATTGGGGACTGGCGCAGCGATCCACCTCTGGGATCTCCGCACGAACCAACTGACAGAAACCTTGGTGGCACCGGCGGGATATACAATCCGAAAGGTGGCAATCAGCCCTGATGGACAGACGATTGCAGGCGGTGCCTACGACCCTGTTGGTCCCGGAGTCCTTCTCTGGAAACGGGAATAATTAGGTAAAAAAATGTGTGACATCACTGTTCTGAAAAAAAGGAGGGAATCGTGTCACATCGAATTAGGACGCAAAAAGCAATTCTGTGCGTCGTATTATCGATATTTTTCGTGTTCATCGCATCAGGCATCAGTTACGGGAATCCGAATGCGCTTGCCCGAAAAGTGTATGAGGAACACACTAAAACACTCACGCGGGCGGATATTCTGGAGGTCTTACCTGAAGTCCTTGAGGCGTTAAAAGCCCCGAAGGTTCAACCGCTGCTGAACGATCGGAGTATCAAGTTAATTGCCAATAATCCGGATCTCCTGAAAACGTTTCTGCCGGACGTGGATAATGCGTTCATAAGGCTGCTTAAAACCGATGCACAAATCAAAAAATTGATTCGCGATGCTAACTTTCAAAAAGTACTTCAGGATCCAGTTGCGATTGACGCACTTGTCGCACGGATGACCGATGATGGTATGATCGATGATATACTTCCCGAAGAAGAGCCGCCGGTGGATTTTGGCGATGGTGGTGGTATGGACATGGCACTCGAAAAGATGGTGATTTATGAGTCAACGTACTCCAGTACGTTTCAGGTTGATGGAGAGGTGGTGTATATAACATACAGTTTGCTGCGTTCAAACGAAGCATACCGTCCAGGTTCAAAACACAAAGTTATCTTTACCGTGGTAAAACAGCGTACCCGTAAACCGGTGCCATCTGTGCGTCTCAGTTTAAGCACCCACCGCGATTCGACAACAACCGCAACGTTTAGCCCTGCCGCAATTACCACGGATAAAAACGGGCAAGCGGAAACCGAGATAACTTTCTCGAAAAATCCAGGTCGCTTCTCAATGAGTGTGGAAATCGATCCTGGCTCATCGTGGGTATCTATGTCATTGGGATATAGTTCCTTTCAGCGGGTTGATTTAAAATACAACTTGTCCCCAGGATACTACCTTCCAGGCTCCAAACATAAATTGAGGCTTACTCTTAAGAATGCCCAGACAGGTAAACCAATGCCATCTATTGGTCTCAACTTAAGTGCCAATACTCGTAAAACAACTGCGACTTTTAGCCCTGCCGCAATTACCACGGATAAAAACGGGCAAGCGGAAACCGAGATAGCTTTCGGAAAACAGCCAGGGCTCGTTTCTGTGTCTATTGAAATCAAAACATCACGTTCGGTGACTTCACGTTCGGTGACTTTTAATATTTATGGCTCTACCGAAGACACAGCTATAACCCTTGATGGCGAATCTGGGAAAAACTTGGGCTTCCACCTTGTTTCGTATACGCTTGAGGTCAATAAGACTCGTAAAAAACTGGTTGTTAAAGTCAAAGATGCTCGACAACACAGTATGGATATATTTTTTAAGGACATTAGTCGGGGTTTTAAGGACATTAGTCGGGGTAAGGGGAGCGTAACGTTTGAACCGGAAACGGTTCGCACTGATAAAAATGGTTGGGCGTTTACTTACGTTACCTTTGGGGAAGGAGTAAAGGATCTTACACTTGGAATAGAGGTGGTGAAGCTGAACGTCCTTGATAAAAATCAATATGGCGCGAATGTTTACAACTATTCCGATGGCAATCAGGCAGTGCTAATAAAGGGTTTAGAACTCAATGTAGACACTTCTCAAGTTCAATCTGATTTCACTCTTCGTAAATACTTATTCAGCAAAAACGATGGATATATAGATCGAGATAGCAAGCATTTTAAACTTTATAATCAGGGAAATAGGAACGCTTGTGGACAGACCTCCGCGAGAATGCTAATGTCTTACTACGGCGTGGACGCTGATGTTTTTGATCTGGGTACGTTTTGGAGTTTCTATGATCTGAAGCAGGACCCAACATTCGGGACTCCTTCAGTTAAGCTGAAGGTAGTATTGAACGAAGTGTTACCTGTTAAGGTTGATCGGTACTCTGGAACGTCCGCAGACTTTAGTCGGCATGCTTCTCTGAGACAGAAGGTTTCACGGAGTCGCCCGCCAATGATTCTTTTGAGGTGCAACGGGGGCTTCGGTTTTCATTACGTTCTTGTTGTAGGCTACGATACGAAATACAATAAGTTTCTGATAGCAGATCCTTGGGAAATGTTCCACTGGGTACCGTGGAAAACCCTTAACTCCAGCTGGTTCCTGTCCGCGGAAGGAGGTAAGGGCTACGAGCAGTACCTTAAAGACGACTTAGGAGCGGAGGGAGATCGGAATAAGAAGGACGGGAAGATAGGTGAAGAAAAATGGTATACTGGGATAGGTATAAGTGCCGCGAAATTCGCGGATCCAGATGGATTGGATCCCTATACCATGCTTGTTCCAAAAAAGGCACCCCCTTACCATCACTTGGAATCGGAAACAGACTTCCGTGTCTCATCGGTTAGTCAGGGAAAATGGAAGGAAATAATAACAGTCAATGGACCCATAGAGGAAGGTAGAGTGGTCGCGCGCAGCGGACGTAGCGGTGCCTCCCTGGATGAGATTTTCGTCGAAGGCAATAGGTTTATCTACTCTGGCACTGGAAAATCTGGTGATTTGATATCCTCAATTGTAACAATTTGGTATAAACCGGGTCCTCCTGCGGCACCTGTGCTTCCTTTGCCGCCAGGGACGACAGTGCTGTTACCGAACTATCCGAATCCGTTCAACCCCGAGACGTGGATCCCGTATCATCTCGCGAAACCGGCAGATGTAACGTTGACAATCTATGCGATAGATGGGAAAGTTGTGCGGCATTTGGATTTAGGGCATCAAGCAGCAGGTTTCTATCAGAGCAAGTCGCGTGCGGCGCATTGGGATGGCCGGAACGATGTCGGTGAACGTGTGGCGAGCGGCATCTATTTCTACACCCTCACGGCTGGGGAATTTGCTGCGACGCAGAAGATGTTGATAGTGAAGTAATTTTCATGGCGTGCTTGGGCAGATTTTCAGAAAGCACAAGTGCTGAACCCGGATGTCGGACGGTTGTACTTTTTGGGTACACTAACGACAAGGAAGTATAAATGAGATTGAGAACGTTTATAATAACCCTATCAGAGCTGATAGACTTTTCCAAAAGAGAACACATATCTGTATGCATAAGTCTGTATAGCACCCTCTTTCTCCTCATCGCTATGGCGGCTTGTGGCAAGGGAGAGGTCATACAGAGATCCTTGGACGGTTCTACCCAGGCTCCCATTGAGGGCGCAGCACCTGCGGGTATGGTGCTAATCCCCGCAGGCACGTTTCAGATGGGCAGCTATGATCCGGGTTCTGATGCCAGTGAGCAGCCCCTTCACACCGTCTACGTTGACGCTTTTTATATGGATAGTACGGAAGTCACGAAAGCACAATTCAAGGCGTTCGTGCTTGAAAATCCACAGTGGCGAAAGGATCGCATTCGGAAAAAGTTCCATACTGGCGACTATCTCTATGATTGGAACGGGAATAACTATCCAGATGGTGAAGCAGCCTACCCGGTGACGTATGTGAGTTGGTATGCGGCGATGGCATACTCGAAGTGGGCAGGGAAACGGTTACCGACAGAGGCTGAGTGGGAATATGCTGCGCGTGGGGGGTTGGTTGGCAAAGTTTATCCATACGGCAACACGATAACGCCGCATGATGCCAATTATGGGGGGAACGTTGGTGGTGCCAGGCCAGTCGGGTGTTATCCTGTGAACGGGTATGGTTTATATGATATGGCAGGTAACGTTTTTGAGTGGTGTCTGGATGAGTTTGATCACGATTTCTATGCGACACTTCCACTGAATGGCGTTGTGCGTAATCCGCTGGCAGTTGCGAACAGTATGACGCGGTTGATAAGAAACTTCGTTAATATTGAGGGCTACCGCGTGGTGCGCGGCGGTGCTTGGAACCATTCTAAACACTACACAAGAGTCGCTAACCGCCTCGGCTCTAATCCGGCGGTTACGGACAGCGACTACGGTTTTCGTTGTGTGAGGACTGTATCCCCTTGATCTTTACGGATTTATTCGTTATTTCGCCAAAACGGAAAGAGGAGTGCCTCATGATTTTGCAGCGAGTGAAACGACGGACCTTGACGACGCTACGTTTTTATACGTGTTTTGTTACGTTGTTTACTGTCGGGTGTTGGCTTAACTTCGCGGCAGCAGAAAATGAAATCAACTGGATGCCTGATGCGAATCTAAGACGAGTTGTCCGAGAAGCTCTCGAACTCGCCCCGGATGCCTTACTCACGCCACAGCAGTTAGCGGGTTTGACGGAATTGTATGCTCACAAGCAAAAAATATGGTCACTTAAAGGGTTAGAGTATGCGACGGGCTTGAAAGTGTTATTTCTCTGGGATAATTGGATAATAGACATCACACCCTTGGCAAACTTGACGCAATTGAAGCGGTTAAATCTCATGTCTAATGAGATAAATGACATCACACCGCTGTTGAATTTGACAGACTTGGCGGAGTTATTCCTTGAAAGTAATCGAGGGATTGATATAAACGGACTGTCACGCTTAACAGGATTGAAAGAGTTATCTCTCTGGGGGAAGGGAGTAACTGACATCACACCGTTGTCAAGTTTGACGCAATTGGAGACGTTAACTCTCTGGCATAATAGAATAGTAGACCTTGCCCCATTAGCAAATTTGGTGGAATTGAAAAGGTTGTCTTTCCGCAAGAATGGGATAAGGGACATCACACCGTTGTCAAGCTTGACAGGATTGAAAGAGTTATCTTTCCCCGACAACGAAGTGATAGACCTGGGTCCGTTAGCAAACTTGACAGCATTGGAGCAGTTAGATGTTTCGGATAATAGAATAGTAGACCTCACGCCGCTGTCAAGTTTAATAGACTTGACGCGGTTAGAACTCGGATCTAATCACATTATAGATATAACGCCGTTGTCAAACTTAACGCAATTGAAAGCGTTATTTCTCGATCGTAATAGGGGGGTAAACCTCACGCCTTTAGTAAATTTGATAGGATTGGAGGTGTTATTTCTCTCCAAGAATGAGATAACTGACCTCATGCCCTTGTCGAACTTGACCCAGCTGAAAAAGTTGTTTCTGTGGGATAATAGAATAGTAGACCTCACGCCCTTGTCGAACTTGACCCAATTAGAAGAGTTATATCTTGATAATAATCAAATAATAGACCTTATGCCGTTGTCAAACTTGACAGCATTGGAGAAGTTAGATATCAGGGCTAATCCAATTGATGTAACGCTCCTGTACACACTCCGTAATCGTAGTCCAAATTTATTAAACCTTCTTTTCCCGTTACCGCTGCCTGAGCCGGGTTTAATGCCTGATGGGAATTTAGCGGCCGAGGTACGCGAGGCTCTGGGGTTAACTTCGTGCAGCCCCTTCACGCAGGAGGCACTGCAAAGTTTATACGAGTTGTCTTCTTATGGCGAACAGATAACCAGCCTCACAGGATTGGAGCATGCGACAGAATTGAGGGTATTACAACTCTCTGATAATGAGATAAGCACGCTTACGCCGTTAGCAAACTTGACAGAATTGAGGGTATTACAACTCGCTAATAATGAGATAAGCACGCTTACGCCGTTAGCAAACTTAACAGAATTGAGTGTATTACGACTCTCCGATAATGAGATAAGCACGCTTACGCCGTTAGCAAACTTGACAGAATTGAGGCAGTTGGATCTCGCTAATAATGAGATAAGTGACCTCACGCCGTTAGCAAACTTGACAGAATTGAGTGTATTACAACTTTCTGATAATGAGATAAGCACGCTTACGCCGTTAGCAAACTTGACAGAATTGAGGCAGTTGGATCTCGCTAATAATGAGATAAGGGACCTGGGACCGTTGGCAAACTTGAACGTGTTATACTCGTTAGTGTTGGAAACTAATCAGATCAGTGATATCAGTGTCCTCCCACAGTTGACAAACTTACAAATGCTGCATATCCAGCCGAATCCAATTCAAGATGTAACACCCCTCCGAACTCTTCTTAAAAGCAATCCAGAAATGACGATAGATGTTGGATTCATAGTTCCGTCTCTGTGTCCGGTTATGTATTGGATAGATATGGAGAATGGCACGCTCCACCGCTGCATGAAGGACACGGTGGTTAACCTCTTCCCAGGCCTCCAAAACGCAACAAGTCTTGTCCTAAGTCATCATGACTACTATTGGACAGAGAAAACAGGCAGTAGCACATGGCAGATCCGACACGCCAGTAAGGACCGAACCACAGCGCGCATCCTAAATTTTCATGAAGAATTAACAGGTATACCTACAGATATGACGATCGTGAAGCAGCATCTCTACGTGACGGGATCATCGGGTAAGATTCAGCGTCTCAGTGAGCACGGTTTTGACTTTGAACCCGATTTCATCACAGGTTTGGCTTCGCCGAGGCATCTGGTCGCGGATGTATTAGATGAGAAACTTTATTGGACGGAGAAAACAACGCAGGGAATGTGGCAGATCCGCTGTGCTGCACTTGATGGCTCGAACATTCAAGTGGTGACGCAATTAGAGGGTATACCGCTGGGGCTCGGAATTGACGCTATAGCCAAGCAGCTCTACGTATCAGTGGCTGAGGGTAAGATTCAGCGTCTCGGGGTTGATGGCTCCGGCTTTGAACCCGATTTCATTACGGGTTTGGTGTCGCCAGGGAGCATCGCTGTGGATGTGGGAGGCGGAAAGTTGTATTGGACGGAGAAAGATAGTATCTGGGGAGCGTCCCTGAGTGGTGAGAACATTGCGCGTGTCGCTACAGACTTAGGCATGCCTGCCCATTTAGTTTTGGATATTAGCCTCCCTGTTGCTGCTGAGGTTCGATAGATTGAGCCTTTGGGGTGGTTAAATTGTAAAAAATGTTCTCTCTTGAGAGAGTTTTGGCTGTATGTAAACCTCATTAGTATCTCCAACGTTTTAGATGCTAATCATCAATAGAACTGAATGCGGAGAATCTCATGAAACGACTGAAACTGAATCGGATGTTAGCGAGGCTGCCCCAGGCGGGGGTGTATTACTTACTGTTGGCTCTGGTAACGATAGGTATGTCCGGCGATACTGCCTTTACAGAAACCCCATCCCCCTTGGAGCCGATGGAAAAGCAGGTTACACAGGGTGCGTTACGCGTCAAAATCGCTGATGAAGTGGTAGAATGTCCGCTAAAACATACCGATGTGAAGGTGGACATCTCTGGCTTTATCGCCCGTGCTACCGTGATCCAAACCTTCTACAATCCTTATGATGAGAACATTGAGGCAGTGTATGTCTTTCCGCTACCGCATACCGCTGCAGTGGACGCGATGACGATGAAGATTGCGGAACGCACGATTGTCGGTGTGATGAAACGTCGAGCTGAAGCACGTGCTATCTATGAGCAGGCGATACAGCAAGGACAGACGGCAAGCTTGCTGGAGCAAGAGCGACCGAATATCTTTACACAATCCGTTGGCAACATAAAATCCGATCAGGAAATTCATATTGAAATCTCATACGTGGATGTCCTCAATTACGACATGGGCACTTACGAATTCCACTTCCCGATGGTCGTTGGACCCCGATATATTCCAGGTGATCCGATCTCCAAGAAGCCGCAGCTGCCGAAGGCGTTAGAGGGGAAGGTTGGCGAAGTAGAGGAGCGCGTAACGAAGGTTACACTTAGTGGTGACCCGTCAGGAACAGGCTGGTCTCCGGACACAACCGGCGTGCCGGATGCTTCCCGTATCACGCCCCTCGTTCTCAAACCCGGTTATCGCACAGGACACGACATCCACCTTGCAGTCTCGCTTGATGCGGGGGTGCCGATTCAGGACATTGAGAGTGTTAATCATACGGCAAAGTTGGAGCGGATTGAGCCCTCAGAGGCAAGGATAGAAATTTCACCCATGGATGCGATTCCGAACAAGGACTTTGTCATGAAGTACAAGGTCGTGGGTGAGAAGCCGGAGATAGCCGTTTTTGCACACGCTACGGGGCCTGAGCAGCGTTATTTTATGCTCATGGTTCAACCTAAACTGGATGCCGAGTTCGCCGAAGCCCCGCCGCGTGAATTGGTTTTTCTCGTTGACGATTCGGGTTCAATGTCGGGTGAACCGATGGCGAAGGTGAAAGCGACGATGCGGCATTTTTTTCAACGCAGTAAACCGAATGACACCTTCCAGGTTATCACCTTCTCAAACCACGTAAACAAACTTTTTGAAACATCGGTATCGGCAACAGAAGAGAACATAGCGAGTGCTCTGACTTTCATCCAACAGATTCACGGTGGCGGTGGCACGGAGATGCTTGCGGGTATCAAGGCGGTGCTCAATGCTCCTGTTGACCCAGAGCGTGTCCGTATCGTCGTGATGCTCACCGACGGCTACATTGGCAATGAAGCGGAGATCATCGCGGAGGTCGGAAGACGTGCTGGCGACGCGATTCGTTTTTGGACGATCGGGATCGGTTCTTCACCAAACCGCTTGCTGATTGAGGGTGTGGCGAAACAAGGCGGTGGGATGAGCGGTGTGTTGGATCTCAACACCAACCCCAAGGAACTCGTCACACAGGTGGTTGAACGTATCCATCACGCCCAACTTGCTCATATCCAGATGGATTGGAAGCAGCTCACTGTTTACGAGACCTATCCACGACGGATCCCTGAACTCTGGGCGGGTCGTCCGGTGATCCTCTTTGGACGTTATGCAGCAGGCGGTCATGCAGTGCTTACGTTATCTGGCATAGTGGAAGGAGAACCGCTCACTTATGCGGTTGATGTAACACTTCCTGATGCCGAACCTACTAACGACGTTTTGGCGAAGGTGTGGGCGCGAAAAAAAATAGAAGACCTTTCCGCGCAGGTGTATGATGCCGATATGCCTGAAATTGTCGAGGAAATCACGCGCATCGCACTTGACTACCGGTTGATGAGCCAATACACGAGTTTCGTGGCTGTAGATGAGAGCGAAATCTCGGATCTCAGTCAACAGCCAACGCCCCCGCGGCGAGTTTTGGTGCCTGTGCCGTTGCCCGAAGGTGTTAATTTTCGAGGATTCTTTGGAGGAATGGAAGAAGAACCCCAATTCTTCTACGACTTTTTCGGGCCAGAACAGCCCTTAGCACCCTCGCTCGGCAGACGTAGGGGTTTGAGTGAAGATACTGGTTACGCGGGTTATGGTTTCCGCGGTAGATATAGTGAGTTTGCTATAGGGGATTCTAAGCGGCGGCTCGAAACAACCGCTGGCGTGCGTCCACACGCTCCAGTTATAAAGCCGACTGTACCTACTGAAACCAGTGAACCGAACGCAGAGCTTCTACCTCAACGACCCTATCGGGGCCGGATAAAAAAAGAAGTCAGTGAACCAAACGCAGAACCTCTACCGCAACGGATAAAAAAAGAAGTCAGTGAACCAAACGCAGAACCTCTACTGCAAAAGTATCAGTATCCTCCCGCGTGGGTTATACAAGAAGTGTTAGACACCTTGTCGGTGGAAAGACAGGAATACGCGAAAACAGTAGTGGCGGAGGCACAGGCTCTACAGCGAGGTGGCCACCTTGAAAAAGCCCGACTTCGCTACCAACACGCCTTGGGACTGGCGGGTATTCAGTCCGACGATGATACCGGCGCGACCGCAGCAGAAGCAATCCAGACGTTGGATCATGAAATTCTAAAGAAACTGACTGAAGCCCACCCCAGACTAAACCGAAAACTTAATCTGATAATTCGGAATCAACCGCTTGCTGATGCGGTTCACACCCTCGTCAACGCTGGGGATTTCCGTCTCGATATGGTGCCGGGGAGTCTTGATGATGTCGCGACGCTCCTAAATTTACCGGAATGCCGCGTGACCTATCTCGACCTGCGGCACGCAACGTTAGGACAAGGACTGGAGTGGCTCCTCGCTCCCTATCATCTGACATGGCAAGTGAAAGACACTGAAACCATAAAGGTTGGGACGGCGCGCCGAATGCCAGGACACGCTGTGTGGGGATATAATGTCCAGGACTCCGCGAGTATCTTGATCCCCAAACTTGACGAGAACGCCTCACCGGAAGATGTCGCCAACGTGCTAAACATCTTTCTCCAAACTATCAGAACTGTCATTGATCAGAAAGATGATTCAGGCATCACGCCTGGATCGGCTGTCCTTATCAATCCGAGCTTCCTGCTCGTTTACGGAGCCCCGGATGTCCATGAAACAGTGAGACGGTTTCTTGAGGCACTGAAAGATAGCAATAACGATATAGTGAACATTGCTGAACATGCATTGTCAAAAGAGACGCGTGAAGACCTGAAAGCATTACAGAAGTTGACGACGGGTGAGTGGAAAAGATTCGCGGAGGCTCGTGAGAAGGCAGCTGTAGCCAAAGCTCGTCAACGTGTGCTTGCTGATTTAAATACCGCATCTTTGCATCTTTTGGCAGAAGCCCTGAGTGGTGAGATTCACCTTGAGGCACTCACCCGGCTTCAAACGGCTTGGACCTCACCACAACTTCAAACCGTTATTGAAAAAGATGAGTACTTTGCGATGCGGTCAGCATGGTGCATTCGCACAGCAGCTCAAGCCGTTCCGACGGATGTAGAACTGACAGCACTCTCCGAAAGCGTCCTCTCAAAGATCCCACAGGTGAAGGTGCTGAATCCGCAAGAGCATACCTTCGAGGATTACCTTGGCACCCTCTATGCTGTACTCTCACACCAAATTGGGGATGCACATAGTAGCGTGGACGATGCCGTAATTAAGGCACTGATGGATAATCCAGGTAGAAGCACCCATGGAGAAATGTTGAGCCTTATCGCCGAAAGTTTGCTTTCACCCTCGGAAAAGAGTGATAAAGCCTTACAAGCAGTACTCTTTGAACATGAGATTTACTCCGATGATCTTCTCCTGCTAACGTGTCTGACTGCTAAACGGCGCGGCGGGCAGCTGTGGCAAACTTTCCGAGCGGAGCTGCCTAACATCGCCAGATGGATGTCAAGTGGGCATATTCTGGTTCTCATCAATCGGCTTGCGGCATCGCGCAGGCACATTTAGGTTGTTGTGATAGATTGATGCAGTAGGCGAGGGTTTCTTGCGGAAACACCTCGCCTATGTCACTAACCTCATCAAAACCGTTGTCCCTTTCCCAGGCGTGCTTTCAATCTCTACGCCACCACGATGTTCTTCAAGAATTCGTTTCACATTCGCCAATCCGAGTCCCGTCCCTTTCGTCTTTCGGGTAAAGAACGGTTCAAACAGATGTTCCAAGTCTTCTGCGGGTATGCCAACACCTGTGTCCGTAATTTTGATACAGACGCTGTTAGCTTCTATCAACGTGGATACCTTCAACGCACCCCCTTGCGGCATCGCTTCCATCGCGTTCAGAACGACGTTCATAAACGCCTGCTTTAATTTATCTGAATCAAACTGAGCTTCTGGGGTTACAGGTGACACGTCTAACACTAACTGAATCTGGTGGTGTGCCAAGTTGGCTTCCATCAAAGCCAAGACCTCATGTAGGGCAGGCGCGAGCGGTTGTTGTTTAAGATTAAGTGCTGTGGGGCGTGAAAAGTCCATCAACCCTTTGACGATGGTGTCAATCCGTTCAATCTCCTCAAGGATATAACGGAGCGATTGTTGATGCTTTTCTGTTGACATTTCGGGTTTCTGCATCAGCAGCTGTGCCAGCATCCGCATAGATGACAACGGGTTTCGGATTTCGTGTGCGAACGCAGCAGACATCTTTCCAGCCGTTGCCAGACGCTCCGCTTGAATCAACTGATCCCTTGATTGCTTTAAATCTTGGGTCATCTGATTAAACGCAGTGGCAAGATCGCCTATTTCATCGTTTGTTTTAAGGTCGCACTGTTCGTCTAAGTCTCCTATAGCGACGCGTGCTGTCGAATCAACCAAAGTTTTGATAGGGTTCGTCAAGTTTTTCCCAATCCGTTGACTGATAAAAGCAACCAGAGCCAGAACGAGGACAGCAATACTGAGCATATACCATGTGAAAGCGCGTTTTGCCTCGGCGATCGCTTCCATTGGACGCAGCAAACAGTAGAAGCGTCCGAATTCAAGCGGAAGGTAGAAAACCTTATACGGTTTCCCAGCGAGTGTAACGTCTTGTGTAATGGATGTTCCGTCTGGGTTTTCAAAACGCTGCTTGACCTCGCGGAGCCGCATTTTATCCGCCAATTTCGCCCAATCCTGCTCTGTATCGGAGAGTCTATTGAGTGAATTATAGTTTAGCGTGTAATCGGAACCGAAAATCATAATCTCAACGCTGTAGGCACGCCTGAGTTTTTCTTGATCTTGTTCAAAGTAACCCGTTTCTATGATGGTATCAAGCCAACTTTCCGTTTCACGCGTAAATTGTTCGCTATACTTCCACGCAAAGATTTCGATAGCCACCAAAGGTAGCACAATAGCAACGACAGCAAAGAGCAGTAGGAACGGGAGAACGATCTTGGTTTGAATACTATACCGACGCATCGGGTTCACCCTTTTCTTATACCAATTCTAATTGATAATTCCTCTTAAAAGGTTGGCTATTTTTCAGCACTGCTCGGTGCGGTTAGAAACCGCACCTACTGGGTGTGACGTGAGTGGGTTCGGTTAATGCGAGATAAACTTTTAGAAATGGTATTACATTGGGACTACGAGAGATTATACAAACTGATATTGTTATCAGTATAACCCAAAAGGATAGGCAGGTCAACGTATATACAGCGTGAGCTTGAAAATAAAATCGTAGGTCGGGTAGAGCGGTAAATACACATGAAAAACCCTATAATTTGGACAAATAGGTCGTTTTTTAAGGCATTTTCTGCCGAAATAGCGGTAGCGAAACCCGACATTTCACTTTTATCAAACTCACGTTATATACAGCGTTGTACGTTTCTGGACGGGAGAAAAATGACAAGCAGCTTTGGAATTGAAATTTTAAACGAACAAAAATCGTATTTAAGATGTCTAATATATGAAAATCGGAACTTTTTAGTGCTTAGGGTGTGTAAATCTTGGAGCATTTCGCTTTTCAATAGACATTATGAACTGAGGGTTTTCAACCTTAACTTTGTTCCCCATGGAGAAAATACAGATGACTGATGCTATACGATTCGGCACTTCGCACACAGATGTAGAATACACAGACCCAAATCTTGAGCAGATTAGTGAGGATGAACTTATTCAGCGGTTCCAAAACGGGGATACAGAAGCTTTCAATCCTCTTATTCTCAAGTATCAGAAGAAAATATATAATTTCTTGTATCGACGTGTGCGTGATCGAGAAACAGCAAAAGACTTGTGTCAAGAGGTATTTTTAAAGGCGTTTAAGGCACTCCCTAATTTCAAAGGTGATTCCACGTTCTATAGTTGGGTTTACCGGATTGCCATCAATTGCAGCATAGATTTCCAGCGTCAGCGAAATCGTGTTAAAGTTCTTACGTTTGAGGAATTATCTTATGATGCCGACGATGTCTTGAGAATGCTGAACTCACATCCGTCACCGGAGATGCTCACCGAATCTGAGGAACTCGGACGTATTATTCGCAAAGCGGTCCGGAAGCTGCCCCCAGGCCAACGGCGTGTCTTTAATCTGCGCCACCGGAGGGAACTCGCGATTAAAGAGATCGCAGTGCTCTTAAATAGGTCGGAAGGGACAATTAAAGCGCACTTGCATCACGCGCATCAACGGCTGCAGGGCATGCTTCTCCCCTATTTGCAAAATCAACCGCTGGAATGGAATGGAGAGGTTTAGCGGATGAATCTCTAACAAATGGGCGAGGTTTGCTAACTTCGCCAGTTCACTCTAAATATATCAGTGTACCAATGGACGGGAATTCAGCAAAGTATTCCCGTCTTTGCTTGCACCGTCTGGCATCTTAACAGTTTGGTTTTCGTCTTTTGATTTTTCGATGCACTCGGAAAAATAATTGCTACTTAATTTAACTTGACAACCTTGCCCAAATAGAGTATAATATATAAGATTCTACGTGAAGAATCAGAACGTTAGGTGGGATGGCTGAGTGGACGAAAGCGGCGGTCTTGAAAACCGTTATGGCGCAAGCCATCGTGGGTTCGAATCCTACTCCCACCGCCATTATAGATATAAATGAAACGGGTGGCATGGCCGAAAGCGGCGGTCTTGTCTTTTGATACGGGGCGTTATGGCGCAAGCCATCGTGGGTTCGAATCCTACTCCCACCGCCATTATATTTTATAGGTATGGCTGCGTGGAGGAAAGCGGGGGTCTTGTCTTTTGATACGGGGCGTTATGGCGCGAGCTATCGTGGGTTTGAATTTTACCGTCATCACCATGAGGAGAGGTGCAGGAGTGGTTGAACTGGACTGCCTGCTAAGCAGTTATGGCGTAAGCCATCGTGGGTTCGAATCCCACCCTCTCCGTTCTAATAGGTATTCATTTCACTGAAAACTCTTAAAATACGCGCCTGTAGCTCAGCGGATTAGAGCAGCTGACTACGGATCAGCAGGTCGGGGGTTCGAGTCCTCTCAGGCGCTTTCAAAGTTTATGTCGGGCAGAAAGTATAAAGCAAAGACAAATTGCTCGCGAATCACTCACAATTTGAATCGTGATCTTTTCTGGATGGGACAGGCAATCGAATTAGCACGGCAGGCGGGAGAAAAAGGCGAAGTGCCTGTCGCCGCGATGCTAATTAAAGAAAATACTTTGATCGCTGAAGCGCATAATCTGCGTGAACAGCACGGTAACCCCATCGCTCACGCAGAAATGCTCGCGATACAGGCAGCAGCCAAAGAAATCGGGAACTGGCGATTTGTTGACACAACTTTGTATGTGACATTAGAGCCCTGCTCAATGTGTGCCGGCGCAATCGTGTTAGCACGCATTCCAAGGGTCGTTTATGCCACGACAGACCCGAAATCCGGGGCAGCTGGAACACTCTACAACATTCTACAAGATGAACGCTTGAATCATCGCGTTGAATTGGTGAGTGGTGTCTTGGCAGAAGAGAGTAGTGCCCTTCTGAAATCTTTTTTTCAGCAACGCCGTCGGAAGAGGAAATCTGAAGATGGCTATCAGCAACCAATAACTGACAACCGATAGCCACTAAGGAGAGATGCAGGAGTGGTTGAACTGGACAGTCTCGAAAACTGTTGTGGCGCAAGTCACCGTGGGTTCGAATCCCACTCTCTCCGTTTTTTTGTATTTGTGAGTTGAATGATAGCATTCAAGAAATTTAATTGTTGTAAGATGCTGAAGTCTTGCAATTCTGGGGCAGTAGCTCAGTTGGGAGAGTGCATCCCTCGCACGGATGAGGTCACGGGTTCAAATCCCGTCTGCTCCATTGAGGTTTTGCGGAGAGATGCAGGAGTTGGTTGAACTGGCATGACTGGAAATCATGTGTGCTGTTTTGCAGTACCGTGGGTTCGAATCCCACTCTCTCCGCCACTTTCTTTTTACAATAGGACTTACGCAATTCCCTGGTAGGTGCGGTTTCCTAACCGCACGAGCGTGTGATAAATAGTGGAATTCCGCAATCTTGCGTAAGTCCTGTACAATTTTTTTCAGTATTAAATCTCAGTGCGATACACATCGTTCATCGCGATGAGAAATTAATCAGAAACTTGTTATAGGTTATCAAAGGTTTCTTAACGATTGAGAATCGGCATGCTGCACAAGCCTATAGCGGCTTGTAGGACAAGGCGAAGCAAACGGACTTCGCCCGATATGCTGTTCGCTATGGGATGGCTTTGGCTTTCAGCTCAGATTTAATCGTTAAAAATGTCTTGGCTATGCTAGGTGGGGAGGTAGCGGTGCCCTGTATCTGCAATCCGCTAAAG
>JAPPII010000058.1 GCA_028820845.1 Candidatus Poribacteria bacterium | reverse complement strand
ACCCGCCTACATCCCGCAAGCTAAAGCATGGGGTCTTGGCGGGAAGAGTGATAAACTTGAAGAAAAAATATTACACTGGTGTAACTTAAGTGTAACATTTTTCGCAGGAGTAACATCGAAAAGTACGACACAAACTCTCTCCGAGGAAACAGGTTAAACCTTGACATTGGACAGCAAAAGTGGTATCATATATAGGGCAAACAAATAGGTATTAATAACAACTTTGAGCTTCGTAAAACCCACATTATGGAAAACACACAACAGACCGAAAGCAAAATTATCGAATTAAAACCGTTCGCCGATGAGATGGTGGTGAACATGGGACCGCAGCATCCCAGTACACACGGTGTGTTACGCTTGGAGTTGAAATTGGACGGCGAGGTCGTTCGTGAAGCGATTCCGCATATCGGCTACCTACATCGCTGTTTCGAGAAACATTCCGAAAACCTCTCTTATCCGCAAATCATTCCGTTTACCGACCGGATGGATTACATCGCAGCGATGAACCAGAATTGGGGATTTTGTCTCGCTGTCGAAAAGTTATTGGAAGCGGACGAAAGCCGGGATTTTGAGGTGCCAGAACGTGCAGAATACCTACGCGTGCTTATCTGTGAATTGAACCGTATCGCAAGCCATCTGCTTTCATTTGGCACTTATGGCATGGATCTCGGTGCATTTACACCGTTCCTTTACGCCTTTCGCGACCGTGAACGATTGCTTCTCCTTTTCGAGAAGGTCTGTGGCGCACGACTCACCTATAACTACGTCCGCATCGGGGGTGTCTCCGAAATTATTCCTATGGAGTCGGGCTCTATTGCCGAGCAGAATTATTTGGACGAGATAGAAGAATTTTTGGACTATTTTGAACCGAAGATTGACGAGTATAACGAACTCCTGACCAAAAACAGCATCTTTACTGAACGCACGACGGGAGTCGCTGTCATGTCGGCAGAGATGGTACTCAGTTACGGCGCAACAGGTCCTAACCTTCGCGGTTCCGGTGTAGACTGGGATCTCCGGCGAGACGAACCCTACTCTATCTATGACAGATTTGACTTTGATGTTCCCGTTGCCGTAGATGTACCAGAATTAGGCGCGGTTGTTGGTGATTGTTGGAGTCGGTATAAAATCCGTATGGACGAGATGAAGGAATCTGTCCGGATCGTCCGCCAGATTTTAGCCGAAGGACTCCCTGATGGTCCTGTTATGGCAGATTTAAAAGCCGTTCGTCCGCCAAAAGGCGAAATCTATTTCCGTAGTGAAGCACCTCGAGGTGAACTCGGATTCTATATTGTAAGCGACGGTACCCCCAAGCCGGTGCGTGTGAAGGGACGCTCTCCCTGTTTTAGTGCTTTGAGTGTGATGCAGGAACTCAGTCGAGGTTTGATGGTAGCAGACATTATCGCCATCATCGGCAGTATTGATATTGTGATGGGAGAGGTTGACCGGTAAACGCACTTGTCAAATAAGGAGATTAGATGTCGGACTTTAGGGTAATGCTTGCAGGTTTCCCATATTTCAATGTCCCTGAAAGTTTCTTTCCAAATATGAACTTGCAAGATGGACTCAATTGGGCAGAGGAATTTATACAGAACGTCGTCCTTCCGCGATTGCCGGAAGCGGTTGCTTCGCATTTCCCGGTGGAGTTAGGCACAGTCCTCGTTATGTTCGGATGTGCCGGTATCTTCGTTGCGGTGGTCCCCCTACTCCCCTTAGTGTTGGTGCTTGCAGAGCGAAAGGTCTCCGCACGTTTTCAGAATCGAACGGGTCCCATGCGCGTTGGACCGTGGGGTACCCTCCAAACATTAGCGGACGGTGTTAAACTCCTCTTCAAAGAGGATTATATCCCACCGCAAGGCGACAAATTCCTTTTTCTGCTCGCGCCCTATGTCATTTTTGCCTGCTCCTTCGCTGTTTTTGCTGCCATTCCGTTCGGTCAAAATATTTTGGTGAGCGACTTTAATATCGGCATCTTCTACATCATGGCGATCTCCTCGGTCATCGTCATGGGCGTAATTATGGCAGGCTGGTCTTCAAACAGCAAATGGTCGCTGTTGGGTTCACTCCGTTCCGCCGCCCAGATAGTTAGCTACGAAATTCCGCTCGGTCTCTCTATCCTAACGGTCGTTATGCTCGTTGAAAGTTTGAGCATGTCGGAGCTCGTAGCAAACCAATCCAACGGTATTTTCAGCTGGCTCATCTTCCGAACGCCTTTTACCTTTATTGCATTTTTTATTTTCTTCATATCTTCAATTGCTGAGGTAAACCGGACACCGTTTGATTTGCCCGAAGCCGAGTCTGAAATCGTTGCTGGTTTTCATACCGAATATAGCGGAATGCGCTTCGCACTCTTTTTTATTGCTGAATATGCGAATATGTTCGCTGTGAGTGCAATCGCGGTGACGCTTTTCCTCGGCGGTTGGGAAGGCGTGCTACCGGGTTATGATATTCTCGGCGGCTTCCCAGGTTTCGTTATCAAAACCTCAGCACTCGTCTTTTTGATGATGTGGTTGAGGTGGACGCTGCCGCGCTTGCGAGTAGATCAGCTGATGAATCTCTGTTGGAAATACTTCATCCCGATTGCCTTCTTCAACATCTTAGGTACTGGCATCTGGGGGCTTATTTTTCCAGAGGATACGCTGATTAGCACTGCCATTAGCTGCGCTATTATCTACATCGGACTTATCACGGCGTATAAAGTTGCTGGGCGAACTTTCGCCCAGAGACCAGCACCACAACCGAGTTAGGATTTTTAAACCTAAACCGATCTCACCGAACCGCAAGGAAAGTTAAAAGATGGATAAATACATACGAAACATCTACAGAGGCGTTTATACCGTTCTCGTTGGAATGCGGGTGACAATCAGGCAGTTCTTTGAACCGAACGTCACACATCAATACCCGTATGAACACGACTATGAGAAAAAACGCAACGTTCGAGAGATTCCTAAAGGGTACCGCGGGCAGCTTTACAATCGGATTGAGGATTGTATCGGATGTAAGAAGTGTGAGATGATTTGCCCAGTCGATTGCATTACGATTACTGGCACCAAACTCCCGAAAGGTGAACAGTTGTGGGATAGCATGAACATCGTGCACCTCAAAGACGGGCGAGAAGTCATCGGCATCATCGAAGGCGATGACAAAAAGATAAAATCGGCAGATTCAATAACTGTCACAAATATCACCTCTCGCTTAGGAACGCAGGAAGTCATCGATCGGCTTGAACCTTCAGGGAATGAGAGTCGAAACGAGACTTTCTCCAGTGATGAGATATCGCGGGTCGTTACGCGAAACCCGGTTGTGTTCTATCTGGATCAATTCGATATTGATATGTCCCTCTGTATGTATTGTGGACTTTGCACTGAAGTCTGCCCCACAGAATGCCTCGTCATGAAGGATACACTCGAAGGCATTGAGTATTCCAAGTTCGATCGGTCAGATTTAATCTTCAAGTTCGACAAACAGGAGATGTACGATAAAGATGGTGCTGTAGACGCAGAAGCAGCGGATTAGTTATCTGTTTCATAAGTTTACAATGTAAGAGGGATGCCCAAACGATAATCTAATTTTATATGGAATTTACACTTAAGACATTTATTTTTTATGGTTTCGCGCTGATGACAATCGCCTCGGCACTCGTCGTCGTCACGGTGCGAAACATTGTCCACGCAGCGTTCTCGCTCATGGTGACGCTCTTCGGCGTTGCCGGGCTTTACGTTTTTCTACAGGCTGACTTCCTCGCCGCAACGCAGGTGATCGTCTACGTCGGGGGTATCCTTGTTTTGATTCTATTCGGGGTCATGATGACAAGTGGACACTTAGAAATGCGCATCCATATCGAACGCGGGCAGCTCCTACTTGGGGGCGTGATTGCCTTGATGCTACTTATGCTGCTCCTGACGGTTATTGCCAATACACCCGTATGGAAGAATCTTACCGATGACGGGACTGAACTTCCACCGACAACTGAACGGATTGGTGAACTGATTTTGAATGGACCCTTTCTCCTCCCGTTTGAGGTCGTCTCTGTGTTATTGTTAGTCGCCTTAATCGGTGCCACCCTGATTTCCCGAAAGGAGGTTAGGGACGAATGACCCTACAACACTATCTCGTCATCAGTGCAATTCTGTTCACGCTCGGTATTTTTGCTGTCTTAACCCGACGGAACGCCATTAGCATTTTGATGGGTATCGAACTTATTCTCAATTCGTGCAATCTTAACTTCGCAGCGTTCGCGCGTTTCATGACACCACCAGAGGACATCAGCGGACAGGTTATCGCAATTTTTGGGATTGTGCTCGCTGCCGCAGAAGCCGCTGTCTTTTTAGCAATTATTCTCGCTATCTACCGCGAATTCGGTAGCATCCGTCCCGACGAAGTGGACACTTTAAAAGGTTAATTTTTTAGCGATTGTTTCTGAGCTGTCCCTCCGTTGTCAAGGTAGGTTCAGAATCGTTAAGAAACCTTTTCAAACCTCAAACAGGTTCTGTAATCAATTGTAGAAAATCAACGGTATGAATGCCGTGAGGCATTCCCCGGGTGTTGACAACGGAAACACCGCCCCGGAGCAATAGTTAAAAATATGGTCGTACTCTTAATAAGTCTCATCTTGCTCTGTCCCCTCGCTGCCTTCGCGATCTTCGGACTTTTGGGCTTAGCGAAACGGAGTTTCCCCCGACAGGACTACCTATCTACAGTAGCGATGCTCATCGCACTCGTCTGCTCGCTTCTGCTTTTGCAAGAGGTAGTCCCCGATCCAGAACCCCATACTGTTCAGTGGCTTTCGCTCGGTAGTGTTACCTTCTCAATGGGCTTTTACCTTGATAGCGTCACTGCAATCATGCTGATTGTTGTCACGCTCGTCAGTAGCCTTGTCCATATCTTCTCCATGGGCTACATGCACGGCGATCCGAGGTATCCACGGTTTTTTGCTTTCCTTTCGCTTTTCTCCTTCTCGATGCTCTTCTTGGTTGTATCGGATAACCTGCTCGGTATCTACATCGGTTGGGAACTCGTCGGTCTCTGCTCCTATCTGCTCATCGGTTTCTGGTTTGAAAAGGACTCGGCAGCGGATGCCTGCAAAAAGGCGTTCCTGACGACGCGCGTCGGCGATGTCGGTATGTTCATCGGCATGATGATGCTTTTCACCAAATTCGATACGCTTTCACTCTACGGAGAAAGCGGTATTTTCGCCGAAGCCGCATCCCAATTAAACACAGGCGATATGGTCTGGCTCTCTATTGCCGGTGTGCTCATTTTCTGTGGGGCGGTCGGTAAATCCGCGCAAGTCCCTCTACATACTTGGTTGCCCGATGCGATGGAAGGTCCTACACCCGTCAGTGCACTGATTCACGCCGCAACAATGGTTGCCGCTGGGGTCTATCTCACGGCTCGGATGTTCCCAATCTTGACAGAAACTTCATCTCTGGTCATCGCCTATATCGGTGGTATCACAGCAATTATTGCTGCGACTATTGCTATCGTCCGCTTTGACATTAAACGGGTTTTGGCATACTCCACGGTCAGCCAGTTGGGGTACATGATGCTTGGAATTGGCGTTGGCAGCTATGTCGCCGGACTCTTTCACCTCACAACGCACGCTTTTTTCAAGGCACTGCTTTTCCTCGGCTCCGGCAGTGTTATCCACGCCTTCCATGCGATGCACGGTCACGGACATGACGATGAACACACACACGAACATTCACAAGATAGCCATCAGCAGTCAGTCGTCAGCAGTCAGCAAGAGGAGGTCGCTTCATCAGAAACCTCTTTGCTGATGGCTGAAAGCCGACAGCCGACAGCCATTCCTGAGATTCCGCCAGATCAAGATATGCGGAACATGGGCGGCCTTCGCCATAAGATGCCGATTACTTTCATAACGATGCTCATCGCAACGTTGTCGATCTCCGGTGTCCCGTTTATCTTCTCCGGTTTCTGGAGTAAGGACGCAATCTTAGCCGGTGTGCTCGGTCGCGCAATGGAATGGAACTCCCTACACCACTATCTCCTGTTCGGCATGGCACTCTGTGCCGCTGGGATTACGGCGTTCTATATGTTCCGTCTCATCTTCATGACCTTTTTTGGTGAACCGCGCAATCAAAAGATGCACGACATAGCACACGAGTCCCCTAAGAGCATGACCGTGCCGCTCCTCGTCTTGGCTGTTTTGAGTTTTCCTGTCGTCAATACGCTCTGGTTCAACGCAGATTACGTTAAACCACCAGAACAACCGCATCTCCATGCACCAACACATGCATACGTTTCACCCGATAGCAAAGTCGGTGAAGCCGGTCTCACCTTCTCGCTCTTTGGAATCTCTGAAGCCGTGGCAGCGGAAGAAGGCGCAGACGACACACACGGCGCACACGGAGATGATGCACATCATGGACACGGACCAGCACACACGATCGCGATGGTCTTATCCATCATCGTCGCTGGATTAGGTATATTGCTGTCATGGCTGTTCTACCATAGACGTACTTTGTCTGCGGAGTCTGTCGCTACGACGTTCCGACCGCTTTATAATCTCTTCTGGCACAAATACTACTTTGACGAGTTTTACGACGGTGTCTTAGTCGCTGTGACAGTATGGAAATCTCGACTCTTTGCCCAATTTGATGGAACGATCGTTGACGGCATCGTCAACGGTGTTGGAAAAGTAACCCGCGACATCCTCGCCGCATTCGTTGGCGTTTTCGATAACCGCATCGTCGACGGTCTCGTTAATCGGGTTGCTGAGGTTACATGGTCAATCGGTGGAAGAGTCCGTCGGATCCAGACCGGAGCGATTCAGACCTATCTTTTCGTCGTACTGGCAGGTATCGTGGTGTTAATCTTAATTTTCCGGGCGTTATAAGGATGGACTTGTTATGGTATTGCTTAAATTGCTTCCGTTTTTTGGAGTACCGCTTGGTGCTGCTATCGCTTGGCTGCTCGTCCGTCATCCGAACCCCGAAACGCGGCGTAAGAGAGGGCAGATTTTGCTCGTACTCGCTCCAATTGTGTTCCCAGTACTTTTGTTTCTCGTCTTTTTGATTTCCCGGTAATGGGATAAGGAGGATCCCTACGAGATGTTATTGTCCCTAATGATTTTTATCCCGCTGCTCGGGATGATTGTTGTTTTGCTGCTGCCGCGCGAGTCAGAGGAACTCGTTAAACGTGTTACGCTCCTCTTTACGCTCATTCCGCTCGCACTCGCAGTCGCTTTATTCATATCCTACGACCGATCGGCTGCAGGAACGCAGTACGTCGTTAATGTGCCTTGGATTCAAGCGTTTAATATCCAATACCACGTCGGTATTGACGGTCTGAGTGTCACGCTCCTGCTTCTCACTGCCCTCTTAGGTCCCATCTGTGTTATTGCCTCGTGGCGGAACATTGAAAAAGGCATCAAGGCATATATGGCACTGTTCCTATTGCTTGAAACAGGAATGTTGGGTTTCTTTGCCGCGTTGGATCTGTTCCTCTTTTACGTCTTCTTTGAACTCACACTACTGCCGATGTACTTCCTTATCGGTGTGTGGGGCGGACCGCGTCGTGAATACGCTGCAATTAAGTTTTTCCTTTACACGCTCTTCGGCAGTGTACTGATGCTGGTTGCGATGATCGCAGTCTATCTCAATAGCGGCGCACCCGGCGCGCGGACATTTGACATCCCAACCCTTATTACTTTAGCAGCGACTGAAGGACATGCGCTGAACGACCTCAACTTCCAAATTTGGGTCTTCCTCGGTTTCTTCATCGGATTTGCCGTGAAAGTGCCAATCTTCCCGTTCCATACATGGCTCCCCGATGCACACGTCGAAGCACCGACTGCAATCAGCGTTATTCTTGCGGGCATCCTGCTAAAAATGGGAACCTACGGATTGGTACGGGTTAATATGGCAATGTTCCCACAAGGCATGGACTTTTTCTGTAACGGAACCGGCACATGGGGAAACAGTTTAGCCATCCTTGGATTCGTTAATATCGTCTACGGTTCTTTCTGCGCCTTGGCACAAACCGATTTCAAGAAATTGGTGGCGTATTCGAGTATCGGACACATGGGATTCGTTATCTTGGGGCTTGCTGCTCGGAATACAGAAGGCATCACGGGAGCGATTCTTCAGATGTTCAACCACGGGGTCATCAGTGGGATGCTCTTCTTGCTCGTCGGTGTTCTCTACGATAGGGCACACCACCGTGAGATCAATGGGTTCGGTGGTCTCGGCGCGAAAATGCCAGTCTACACCGGCATTACCACGCTCGCGTTCATGGCATCTTTGGGACTGCCCGGCTTGAGTGGGTTCGTCGGGGAAGCACTCTCCTTACTCGGTGCTTACGACAAATTCAAGATGCTGACCATCTTATCAACGATAGGTATTGTTGTCGGTGCAGCCTATTTCCTCTGGACGCTCCAACGCGTTTTCTTAGGAACACTCAACCCAAAATATGAAGCACTCCCTGAAATCAACGGACGCGAAATCTTGACGTTGGCACCGCTGGGTATCCTCACGATTGTACTCGGTGTATGGCCCAACTTCGCCATTGATATGTTCAGAGAGTCCGTCACCAACCTCGTCAACGTGCTACAGGCGATATAGGAGGTTTTTGTCCGGTATGCAACCCTTAAGCAACATCGAAAGCCTTCTCTATTTCACTCCGGAGCTGCTGTTAGTCGTTTCTGCTATTGTCGTCATCCTCGTCGATCTCGGCGTGAAAAACAGGGAGAGTTCAACCGTTGCCTATCTCTCCCTTGCAGGCATCGGCTGCGTATTCGTTGCAGTCCTTCTCACGCACGGGCAGCTCGGGGACAGAACTTCGATCTCCCTCTTTCTGGGGATGATCCGGCTCGACGCATTCTCTACCTTCTTCAAGGTGCTCCTCCTCCTCGCAACCACAGCAACGATTCTTTTCTCCATCCGTTCTGAGGAACTTGATGCACAGTTGAAGGGTGAATACTACGCACTCCTATTAGCCATCACGCTCGGAATGTTCTTGATGGCTTCCTCAACCAACTTACTGATGATATTCATATCGTTGGAAACGGTGAGTCTGACCTCCTACATTCTCGCCGGATTTCTAACGCACAGCCCGCGCTCAAGTGAAGCGGCGTTCAAATATATCACGTATGGTGCAGTCGCCTCGGGAACGATGCTGTTCGGGCTCTCGTTCCTGTTCGGCATGGCTGGAACGGGTGATCTTGGGCAAATCAGCATAAGACTCACTGAACTCTTAGCAGCCGGTGAAGTTTATCCGCTCACTGTGTTGATTGCGATTATCTTTGTCCTCGCCGGTGTCGGCTATAAGATAGCCTCCGTGCCGTTCCACATGTGGTCCCCAGATGTTTACGAAGGCGCACCTATCCCAATAACAGCGTTTCTATCCGTCGCCTCAAAATCCGCAGGATTTGCGCTGTTCATTCGATTCTTCTATTCCGGGTTTAGCAGTTTCGAAGTCCTACAATCGGTCGATTGGACGCTTATGTTGGCGATCGTCTCCGCTTTGACGATGACTGTCGGAAACCTCGCTGCACTGCCACAGCAGAACGTGAAACGTCTATTGGCATATTCAAGCATTGCCCACGGGGGTTATCTCCTAATGGGGGGGGTCCTGCTCACATCTGAAGGCATCGGTGCGATCCTCTTTTACCTCGTCGTCTACCTCTTTATGAATTTGGGAGCATTCTATGTTGTTGTCCTCATTGCAAACGAGGAAGGCAGCGAAATGATTGAAGGATACCGAGGACTCGCCTCACGCGCACCGTTAGTCGCTGGAGCGATGGCGATTTTCCTCTTCTCGCTAACGGGCATTCCACCGTTCGCCGGTTTCTTTGGAAAATGGCTCCTCTTCGCGGCCGTCCTTGAGCAAGGATACTATTGGTTGGCGTTCGTCGGTCTGCTGAACAGTGTAGTTTCGCTTTACTATTACGCCCGAATTGTGAAAGCGATGTATCTCGAGGCTGCTGACGATGAAACAGCAAGCACAAGTACCACCTTTTCCACCGGCACTTTTGCACTCTTGAGCGTTTTTGTAATCCCAACAATCCTCATCGGGTTTATCAATATCTTCTATACCTTCTCCAATATATCCGTTTCGGTCCTACCGACGCAGTAGACCCGTGAAAAAAAATTGACAAGCACTTTGTGTTTAAGGTATACTTAAAAAACGCGGCGCGTCCATAATAAACGCGCGTCAATGCCCGGTCGTCTAATGGTAGGACGCGTGGCTCTGGACCACGTAGTGAAGGTTCGAGTCCTTCCCGGGCAGTTCTTTCTGTTAAATCAATATGCCGCTATCGTCTAGGGGTTAGGACGGGGAATTTTTCAGCCCGCTTAAAACCATAAGAAACTCGATTACGAAATTGAAATCTCAGCCACCAAACCGGCGTTCGAATCCCGGTAGCGGTATTTTTTCCTTATAAGAGCGGTGCCATATTTTGGAGCCGCTCATTTTTTCATATCTTCTAAAAAGGCAACCTCATAACGCTGGAGAAAAACGAATGCACGACACACCCAAACACATCAACCGCCTTGTCCACGAAACAAGTCCCTACCTACTCCAGCACGCACACAATCCCGTCGACTGGTATCCGTGGGGCGAAGAAGCACTCGCACGCGCCAAGCAAGAACAGAAACCCATCCTCCTGAGTATCGGCTACTCCGCATGCCACTGGTGCCACGTTATGGAACGCGAATCCTTTGAAAACGAAGAGATCGCAGGAGTCATGAACGAACTTTTCATTAACATCAAAGTCGATAGAGAAGAACGTCCGGATTTAGATGAAATCTACATGAACGCTGTCCAAATCATGACGCGGCAAGGCGGTTGGCCCATGACTGTCTTCCTTACCCCGGATCTCAAACCCTTTTACGGCGGAACCTATTATCCACCCACCGATCGGTACGGTAGACCCGGATTCCCGAAAGTGATGCACGCTGTCTCAGAGGCGTTTAGCGATCAAAACACACAGGTCCTGCAGCAAGCCGAGCAAATCACAGCACACCTTGCGCAGATGAGCAATGTCGTCGATCCGCACCATCACGAACTCACTGAAGAACTCATGACCAACGCTTTCCAAAACTACCGTTCCCAATTCGACTCACATCACGGCGGATTCGGCAACGCCCCAAAATTCCCACCCAGCATGGGACTGCCGTTCCTACTCCGCTATTGGCACCACAGTGGCAACGCCAATGCCTTAGAGATGGTAGAACTCACATTGGAGAAGATGGCACGTGGCGGGATGTACGACCAACTCGGCGGCGGGTTCCACCGGTATTCTACCGACGCACACTGGCTCGTCCCACACTTCGAGAAGATGCTGTACGACAATGCCCAACTCGTCGTCGCCTACTTTGAAGCGTATCAAGCCACGCAGAAACCGTTCTATCGCGACATCGCTATCGAGACGCTCGACTATGTGCTCCGTGAGATGTACGACGCAGAGAACGGCGGTTTCTACTCCACACAAGACGCTGACAGTGAAGGCGTAGAGGGCAAATTCTTCGTCTGGGAACCCAACGATGTCGAAGACATCATCGGTGAAGAGAACGCCGAAATCTTCTGTGAGTATTACGACATCACCCCACAAGGCAACTTTGAAGGCGAAAACATCCTCCAGGTCCAAGTGCCACCCGACATCTTTGCCCGAAAACTCCGTATGGATGTCAGTGAACTGGAGGCTCTCCTCGCAGATGGGAAACAGAAACTGTTTGACGCGCGAGAAAAGCGGATTAAACCCGGACTGGATGATAAAATCCTCACCAGTTGGAACGGGATTATGATTCGCGGCATGGCGATGGGTTACCAACTGACCGGAAAACCCGAATACCTTGAGGCATGCAAAAAATCCGCTGAATTCGTCCTGACAACGCTCTCCCAAGACAACGGTCTGCTCCTACGCACCTACCGTGATGGCAAAAGCCACCTCAACGCCTACCTTGAAGACTATTCCTACTTCATCGCTGGATTAATCGCGCTCTACGAAGCCAGTTTTGAACCGAGATGGCTCACAGAAGCCGAACGTCTCGCACACATTATGATTGACCAATTCGGGGACGACGCAGGCGACGGATTTTTCTTCACCGGCAAAGCGCACGAGACGCTTATTGTCCAATCCAAATCCGCTTACGACGGCGCAACACCTTCCGGGGCATCCATGGCGATCCACAGCCTATTACGGCTTGCCAAACACCTTAACAACCCCGAATTCCACAACAAAGCCGTTGAGACTTTGTTGCTCTACTTCCAGCAGATGGAGCGCATGCCATCAGGCTCCGGTCAGTTGTTGTGTGAGTTAGCGTTCCTGCTATCAACACCCAAAGAGATTGCGATTGTTGGGAAACAAGACGATGTGAAAACAGAAGCGATGTTAACAGCACTGCACAGCACCTATCAGCCCAACAAAATCGTCGCCTTAAGCGAATCCGCCGATGGACAGACGTTACCACTTCTCACTGGCAAGACCCAAATTGACAACACCGCAACCGCCTACGTCTGCGAAAACTACGTCTGCCAGGCTCCTACAACGGATATTGAGGCATTCGTAGAACTCCTACGGTAACCTAATAGTCTGTCCACTTTGAATTGTAAGTGAATTCGTTCGTAGTAGTGCGATTTTGCGGCGTACTCGCTCAAATGCGACGTGCATTATCGCACGAACGAAGTTACTCCCCATTTTAAACTGGACAAATCACTAAGTTGCCCTTGTAGCATAACCTTTTAGGTTGTGCATCCGAAATCTCGGTGCGTTCTTGTAGCATAGCCTGTTAGGCTGTGCATCCCAGAGGCATTCAATTGTCAAGTAATTTACCCAAGGATGCCCGAACTTGTTCGGGACAGCGTGCACAACCCCGAATAAATTCGGGCTTCCCGCAAGAGGCATCCTTTACGGACATGGATTTATTTCGCAAAATTGAATGGCTCTGCTGTGCATCTGAATTTGCCTTGCAGTTTTCATGCACCTCTGCTATAATATCGCCACGAAAAACAGAAACCGAAAAAAGAACTGGCAATTATGGCTTTACACCCCGATTTCCCTGAATCCCCACACGCAATCATTGACCCATCAGTACGTTGGCTTCCAGATCAATCCCTGTTGTTCGATCTGGAATACGGAATGCTACTCCCACCACTCGTCCACAAAATCCGTGAGCAAGTCAAAACATGGCGTGATGATAATAATTACAGCGGTGCTTCCAATACAAGCAAGGCACTCCTCAATTGGTGGTTCAATACCCCACACTTACGAGAACAGACTGATGGAACAACGAGCGAATTTCAGTATTACTTCGCCCAACGCGAGGCACTCGAAACCATCATCTATCTATACGATGTTGTCAAGGTCCGAGACAAATTCGATCTCATGCGCTTTGACAGCTCGGGTGCCGTTTCGACGGGACTCTTCGACGAAAACTGGCGGCGGTTCGTCATAAAGATGGCGACAGGCACAGGCAAAACAAAGGTGATGAGTCTCACAATCGCGTGGAGTTTCTTTCACAAGTTGTATGAAGCCGGTTCTGAACTTTCGCGTAACTTCCTTGTCATTGCCCCCAACATCATTGTACTGGACCGGCTCTATCACGATTTCCAAGGGTTACGCATCTTCTTTGAAGACCCCGCGCTGCCCGATAACGGCTTTGAAGGTCACAATTGGCGTGACGATTTTCAACTCACCCTGCATGTCCAAGACGAAGTGCGTACCACCCGTGCCACGGGTAACATCTTTCTCACCAATATCCATCGCGTCTATTCCAGCGACCAGCCCCCACCGTCCCCCACCGATGACAACAGTATGGACTACTTTTTAGGCAACAAACCGACGGGGGCAACTACAGATTCTAAGGTCGATCTCGGAGACATCGTTCGAGACATCGACGAACTGATGGTCCTCAACGATGAGGCGCACCACGTCCACGATCCAAAATTAGCATGGTTCAAGTCCATTGAGGATATTCACAACCGCCTCTTACAGAAGGGCAGCGAACTGGCGTTGCAGATAGATGTAAGTGCCACGCCTAAGCCCAATAACGGCGCGATTTTTGTGCAGACGGTCGCCGATTATCCCCTCGTAGAGGCAATTTCGCAAAACATCGTCAAACATCCAGTGCTGCCTGATGCTGAGAGCCGGGCGAAACTTGTTGAACGCCAAAGTGTGAAGTATACCGAGAAATACGCAGACTATCTTAACCTCGGTGTGATTGAGTGGCGCAAGGCTTATGCAGAACACGAAAAACTAAATAAAAAAGCCATTCTATTTGTGATGACCGATAATACCCGTAACTGTGATGATGTAGCGACTTACCTCGAAGATCGTTATCCCGACCTCAAAGATGCCGTGCTCGTAATTCACACCAACAAAAGTGGACAGATATCTGAAGCGAAATCGAGTAAGAAGCAGGCGGAACTCGAGAAACTTCGTGAGCAAGCGAATAAGATTGATTCGTGGGACAGTCCATATAAAGCCATCGTCTCCGTGCTAATGCTCAAGGAGGGGTGGGATGTCAAGAACGTTACCACAATTGTCGGGCTCCGCGCCTATTCTGCCAGACCCAATATTCTGCCGGAACAGACCTTAGGGCGCGGGCTACGGCTGATGTACGCCGGAACCGAGAAGGAATCTGTGAGCGTTATCGGTACCAAAGAGTTCATGGCATTTGTTGAATCCATTAAATCGGAAGGGGTCGAATTGGAACGTCAAGCCATGGGTGAAGGGACAAAACCCAAGGCACCCCTCGTTATTGAAGTGGACAAAGCAAACGTCAACAAGGATATTGACGCGCTTGATATCGAAATCCCTATACTTACGCGCCGCACCTATCGGGAATATGAGAATCTTGAAGGTTTGGATGTCGCACAGTTTGATTTTACACCCGTGGCATACAAAGAATTTAGCGAAGCATCAGAACGCGAAATCGTTTTTAAGGATATGACGACTGGTGAGGTTACGCACACCACAGTATTAGACGGTAGCGGAGTTGCAGATTACCGTAGCACGCTCGGTTATTTCGCACAGACTATCCAAAAAGACCTCCGACTCGTCAGCGGTTATGATGTCCTCTATGGAAAGGTTAAAGACTTCGTTCAGAACCAACTTTTCGGCGAAACGGTGATGTTAGAGGATCCGAATACGCTGCAAAATCTGTCGGAACTCCGATCCACCAAAACCGTTATGGAAACCTTCAAATACGCTATCAACGATCTCACGATACAAGACAGTGGAGATGCACAGCTGATTGAGACAACGCGCGCCCAAGATGCCCGTCCCTTTATGGTTAAAGAACAAGAATACCTGGTTCCCCAAAAATCTGTGTTCAACAGAATCACTGGTGACAGTCATTTTGAATTGGAATTTGCCGCATTTCTCGAAAACTGCCCCGATGTCGTCTCCTATGTCAAAAACGACTTTAGCCTGCATTTCAAACTCGACTATATCAATGCCGATGGCGACATCAGCAACTACTATCCCGATTTCCTCGTAAAATTAACAGATAGACGGATAATTGTTGCCGAAACGAAAGGCAGAGAAGACCTGGATGTGCCACGCAAGATGCAACGCTTGTCCCAATGGTGCAAAGATGTCAACAGAGCTATGACAGATGTTGATTATGATTTTGTCTATGTCGATCAAGAGAGTTTTGACGTATACAGACCTCAAAACTTCCAGGAGCTGCTTGATGGATTTACCGAATATAAAATATACACTTATGATTAATCAAGTTTTTCTTGCTTATCTCTTTGAATTTTGGAATTATTGTGGTATAATATTAGATTATGAAACACCTTGAACGCATTGGACCTGCTCTGCTTGTTTGCTTTTCCCTTGGTATATCCGTGATTCTCGCGTATACAGCGACACAGCGAACTTTGAGCGGTTTAGAGAGCATACTTTGGCAAATCTTTGTTTTCGCGGGAGGTCTCGCCGGTTCATTTATTTTTGGACGACAATCGGCGCGTGAAGCGGCAAGAGAACTGGTAAAACCACATGCTCGATCTGCCTTTCGGAGGCTGATTTTCCTCTATCTGACCCTCCGTCGGGCAGCGAGCGCAATAGAATCAGCTCAAGATTCGGAATCTCAAGAAAACTACCAAGTGATGCTCGCCCGACTTGAAGAAATTGTCGCAGCGCAGCTGATCACAGCAGATGATGCATTAGAAGATTGGAACGACATTGTTCCAGAAGAAGTGGAGGAACTAAAACATAAACTACTATCTAACGGCATAAAGGAGGATGAAAAATGACTGAACCGATCCGCGGAAAAGTCGCCAGTGTGATTAACGAACGAGAAATCGCAATTAATGTCGGAAGGGCACATGGCGTGCGTGTTGACATGTACTTCAATGTGATAGATACTCAGAACGAAGAGATTAAGGACCCTGATACTGGTGAAGTGTTAGGTTCTATTGAACGTCCAAAGATCAAGGTCCGGGTTACACATGTTCAAGAGAAATTATCTGTGGCAAGTACATACCGGACTGAGACTGTAAACATTGGGGGCGAAGGCGGTGTTTTAGGTCCATTTGCCCGATCGCTTATGCCCCCCAAGTGGGTAAAAAAGTACGAAACACTGAGAACTGAAGACAAATCTTTGTTCCCGATTGAAGAATACGAAAGTTTTGTAAAGATTGGAGACTCTATTGTTGAAGTTAAAGGTAATTAAAAAGTTATAATTGGGACAGAACCTATGCCAAAACTCACCGAACAAGAACAACAAGAAATCATCCGCTTCATTGAGGCAGACAAGCCGCTGCCCGACAAATACCGCTTCCTGCTGTTTGAAGACAAGCGCGAGGTCGAACTCGTTTGGAACGGAAAAACCAACGAAGTTTGCAACATCGTCCTCCCTTTCCAGACAATCGAACAGGTAGACGAACCCCGCGCCGAGAAACCCTCTGACGACAATCTGCAACTCGGTCTGTTTGACACACGCGGTCGCCAACGCAAAGGTTGGACCAACAAACTGATCTGGGGCGACAACAAACTCGTTTTATCATCCCTCAAGAACGGACCGTTGCGCGAGGAGATTGAAGCACAAGGCGGACTCAAACTTATCTATATTGATCCACCTTTTGACGTAGGGGCGGATTTTTCTATGGATATCGAAATCGGTGACGAAACCTTTACCAAAGATCCAAATATCCTTGAAGAGATTGCTTACCGAGATACTTGGGGTAAAGGAGCAGATTCGTTTGTTTCCATGATTTACGAAAGACTTAGCCTAATGCATGATCTGCTAGTCCATTGTGATTGGCGAGTGACTGCTTATATGCGGCTAGCACTTGATGAAGTCTTTGGGAAAGAAAATTTTCAGAGGGAAATAATCTGGGACATAACCGTTCTCAGTGGTTATAAAAGTCTTGCTCAAAACTGGATTCGTGGGCATGAATCGATCTTATATTATGCCAAGGATCCAGTCAACTTCACTTTTAACAAACAATACACGGAACACGATGAGAAGTATCTCTCTCGATTTAACAAAGTTGATTCAGATGGAAAGAAATATTTTGACGGGAGAGGGAAAAGAAGATATTTACATGAAGTAATTGAGAAAGGAAAACCCATCGGTGATGTTTGGAATGATGTTATGTCGTTTCAGCAAATTCCGACAGCTCAGGAAAGAATCAATTATCCTACCCAAAAACCGGAAACCCTCCTTGAACGCATCATCAAAGCATCCTCCAACGAAGGTGACCTCGTCGCTGATTTCTTTTGCGGTTCCGGCACCACTGCTGCCGTTGCTGAAAAACTGGGACGCAAATGGATTGCCACAGACCTTGGCAAATTTGCTATCCATACCACACGTAAACGAATGATCGGAGTCCAGCGTCAACTTAAAGCGGACAGCAAGGACTACCGCGCCTTTGAAATTCTCAATCTCGGTAAGTACGAACGACAACATTACATCGGTGTTAATCCAAACCTGCGCGAGGAAGAACAACAGAAACAATCAATAGAGAAAGAAAAGGCGTTCATTGCTCTTATCTTACGCGCTTATGCCGCTCAAAAGACAGATGGATTTACCAGTTTTCAGGGTAAAAAAGCCGGACGGCTTGTGGCAATCGGTCCCGTCAACCTACCGGTAACCCGCCTGCTCGTAGAAGAAATTATCCTTGAGTGCCGCAAGCATCAGATTACGCGCGTTGACGTTCTCGGTTTCGAGTTTGAGATGGGACTGTTTCCCAACGTATTAGATGAGGCAAAAAGCAGAGGCATTGACATCGCACCTAAATTCATTCCCGCCGAGGTTTTCGACAAACGCGCAGTAGAACAAGGTCAGGTTGTATTCCACGACATGGCGTTCATTGAAGTCAAACCACATATCCACACAGGTGAAAAGGCAAACTCCACGACCGTAGCAGTGGAATTAACCGATTTCTCCGTCTTTTACTCACAAGACTCCATTTCTCAAGCCGAACAGACACTACGGAACAAGGGCAGTCGAATTGTAGTGGAGCAGGGACAGGTTGTAAAAGTAAGCAAAGATGCAGATGGCATTGTCAGCCGAGAAGTATTGACGAAGCACTGGACAGACTGGATTGATTATTGGTCTGTCGATTTTGACTTTGAGAGCAAACACGAAATTATTCGCATGCAAAATTCACAAACAAGCGAGTGGGAAGAACAGTGGACAGGTGACTATGTTTTTGAAAACGAATGGCAAAGTTTCCGGACGAAGAAGGACCGTTCATTAGAATTAACCAGCGTCGCCCACGAGTGCAAACCCGGCCGCCGCAAACTCGCCATTAAAGTGGTAGACATTTTTGGGAATGATACCATGACGATAGTGGAGGTGACAGTATGATATTCACCTTACCACAACTAATCCGACACGATTACGACAGTTTTAAAACCTTAACAAATCTTTATTCACAAACTAAAGAATTGTTTTTTGATGATATCGAGATTGACATGCAAGCAATACGTTGGTTTGATGCCGATATGTGTGCGGCATTTGGAGCAATTCTCTATAGTTTGGGGAAAAAATTGAACGAGATTAATTTAATCCATATTCCGCCGCCTATTGCGGAAATCCTTTCAAAAAATGGTTTTATGAGTCATTATGGACGCGAGAAAATTCCTGACCGATGGGAAACAACTATTACTTATCAGCGTTTTGATGTTGCAGACGACCACTATTTCGCGAATTATATTGAGGATGAGTTGATACATCGTTCTGAAATATCTAAAATGTCCTCCATATTGTTGAAGAAATTCCGAGAGAGCATTTTTGAAATATTCAGCAATCCTGTTTCACATTCACGTTCTGAGTTAGGAATTTTTAGTTGCGGACAGTTTTTCCCAAGGCAAGATCGTCTTAATTTTATGGTGGCAGATCTCGGGATTGGTATACGTCAAAATATAAGAAACATTGTAGATTTAGACCTTTCACCCGAGGAAGCGATTATTTGGGCCACTGAGGGCAACAACACAACCCGGCGTAGACGTGACAACTTACCCGGTGGGTTAGGACTGAAGATACTGTGTGATTTTATTGACTTAAATCGCGGTTGTCTTCAGATTGTGTCGGATGCCGGTTATTGGGAGCGGAGGAACGGGGAAACTGTAACGAGGCCACTGACTCACCCGTTTCCCGGTACAGTCGTGAACGTGGAAATTAACACGGCAGATACGCATGTTTATCAATTCAATTCTGAAGAACTAAGCCCAGAAGACATATTCTAAGGAGATAATTATGTCTGAAGAGATTAAGATATCTATATTTGAAGTCGTGGGCAGTCCTTTGTGTGTTGCATCCAGTGACGGACAAAAGGTTTATGAGCGTCTCAATACTGCTCTTGAAACGGAGCGAAAGGTGGTCCTTTCATTTCACAACGTCACGACGCTAACCTCGGCTTTCCTGAATGCCGCGATTGGCCAATTATATGGAACATTCAGTGAAGAGCACATTCGGGCTCAGTTAAAAGTGGAAGATATGGAACAAGACGATCTTGCACTTTTGAAGCGTGTAGTTGATAATGCCAAATTGTACTTCAAAGACCCAGAAAGATTCAACAAAGTGGTTCAAGAAACATTGGAAGATGATGGCGATGACACAGAAAATAGCAGCGGTGGGGCAACACAACTTTACTTGCCAAGATAAATTATTTCTCGATGCTAATATTTGGATGTACTTGTACGGTCCACCACAGAACCGGCGAAGTTCCGAAGTTCGGACTTACTCTAAAGCTTTTAAGAATATCTTAAAAGCAAGTAGTCAAATTTATATTGATGTGCTTGTCGTTTCAGAATTTATCAACGCTTATGCTAGTAGTCTTTCAATGTTGAGTTTAGGATAAAGTTGTTGACTTTTTGGAGATTT